>JAFWGD010000020.1 GCA_017515355.1 Coriobacteriales bacterium | reverse complement strand
TCATCATCAGAAAGATTAGCCTTTAGAGCACAAAGCATGCCACCAGTAGCCAAGAGGGGAGAAGCGTATTCGATAAGTACGTTCAGCTGAGCTACTGCACGTGAGACAACCAAGTCGAAGGATTCAGACGCAGTACGAGCAAGATCCTCTGAACGAGAGCATTTGGCTGCACATCTATCATCCAATCCAAGTGCATGGATGAATCCATCGACAGCTGAGATCTTCTTCTGAATCGAATCGAGCAGCGTCACCTTGGTATCGAGCATGATTGCCAAAGGGATTCCAGGAAAGCCTCCACCGGTACCAAGATCGAGAACAGACTCGATGCCGTGGACCACTGAAAGCTTCCGAGCACAGAGGAGGGAATCGATCACATGAAGGTAGATACCATCCTCTATAGAATCTATCCTTGTGAGGTTGAGTTCCTTGTTCTTAGCAATGACAAGGTCAAGATGTTTGAGGAGGAGCTCGGCCTGAGCAGGGGAGCACTCGATGCCTTCCGACTTCAAGCCATCTACCAGCTGATTCATATACTCGTGCATTATTCGCTCCTAACAAAAACCTTCGAATCAAGGATTATTGTCACACAAATAGGGGAGAGCTGGTACTCACCAACTCTCCCCTGATGTAAAAAGCCAAGAAAAGCTTAAAGCTAGTCTTTAAGTGCGGTGATGATGACGCGACGGTTGGGATCCTCACCCTCGGAGTGGGTGGTAACGGAGTCATCGTTGACCAGGGCAAGGTGGACGATCCTACGCTCGTAGGCATTCATCGGAGCAAGGGCGACACGACCCTGCTTGCGGGCACGCTCGGCAGCAGACAGTGCGATGCTGCGAAGCTTCTTCTTGCGGCGGGTCTTATAGCTCTCGATGTCGACCACGACCGGATAGAAGAAGTGGATATGCGAGCTCATAAGGGCGGAGACGACCATCTGGAGCGCGTCGAGGGTACGGCCATGGCGACCGATCAGAACGGCAAGGTTGCCGCCGTTCACATCGAGGATAAGCTCGCCATCATCGCCGTCATACTCATCAATTGTTGAGTGCGTCTCTCCGAAGAGCGCAAGAATCTGCTTGAGATAGTCGACCGCGACGTCGGCAATCTTGTCCATCTCGTCATCGGTGAGCTCCTGGCCGGACTCGTAGTGCTCCTTGATGAGGGCGAACTCGTCGTCGGCAGGTGCATCGCCCGTGTAGATCTGGGCGGCAAGCTCCTCGTTCTCAGTCTCGAAGGTTTCGTCTTCCATGACGATCTCCTCTAGCTCGTATGGCGTCTGTTAACGCCGGGATTCAGCGAATCGGCAGGTTATGCCTTCTTGTGGGGGCGCTTCTTGCGCTCGCGGCGCACGACATCGACCTCTACGGGAGCGTCAACCAGCCTGGCCTCGGCCTCCTCGCGGGCCTTCTTCATAACGCGCGTGGTGATGAAACGCTGCTGGACGACCTGCCAGATAGCGGATGTATCGTAGTACAGAAGAACTGCGGAGGGCACGGACCAGCCGAACCACACCATCATGACGGCCATGACGATGCCCATCATCCTGGACTGCGACTGCTGCGCGGGATCCTGCTGCAGCTGGTTGTTGAGCAGCATGGGGATGAGCGTGAGCACGCCGAACAGAACATCGAAGAGGATATAGATGATGGCGCCGGCGAAGCCGTTGGATGCAACCATATCCGAGACCGAGCTCGAGAGCGAGGGGAGGATATTGAAGAAGCTTGCATCGGCAGGCACCTGGCGAGCCACCGTAAACAGCGCGAAGAAGATGGGCATCTGCAGGAACATGGGCAGGCAACCGGCAAGCGGGTTGAAGCCCATCTGCGAATAGAGCTTGCGCGACTCCTCGGCCATCTTCTCGGGATCGTCGGCGTACTTCTCCTGGATCTCGGTGAGCTTGGGCTGCATGAGCTGCATGCGCGCAGTCGAAGCCGTGCTCTTGGCCATAAGCGGCGTGAGCAGGATGCGGATGATGAAGGTCAGCACGATGATCGCGAGGCCCCAGTCGCCCACGAATCCCTGAAGACCAGCAAGAATGCTCGTCAGCAGGTTAACAAACCAATCCCACATGCGTCCTCCTGTGCCCCGTACAACCTACGGGACCGGGTCATATCCTCCTTCGTGGAAGGGATGGCAGCGAAGGATGCGCTTTGCCGCCAGGTAGCTCCCACGAAGGAAACCATACTTACGAACTGCCTGCAACGCATATTCCGAGCAGGTAGGCGTGTATATGCAGCGAGGCGGGAAGAGAGGGGAGATGTACTTCTGGTAGAACCGGATGCACACCATGGCACCGCGTGCGACGAATCCCGGCCTTCTTCCCTCATCGTCCATCTTGAAGCCCAGCCTTGGCGAGCAGCTTGGACAATGCCTTCTCGACGTCCTGCTCCTTGGAAGCAGCAGTCTGATCGGTAGCGAGCATGATCACGCTGTAGCTGGGAAAGGGCAGCCCACAGGATCGGGCAGCTTCCCTCAGCAGTCGCTTACCGCGGTTGCGAACCGGTGCATTGCCAAGCCTTTTCGATGCAACGAAGGCGACCTGCCCAGCAGTGCCGCCTTCGTCATGATGCAATACACGGATTCGCAGGAGGGGATGGGATAATCTCCTCCCAGCTTTGAAGACCTTCTCAAAATCTCGCTTGGATTTGATGGTCTTCATGAGGCCTTCTAGACAGTGAGCTGCTTGCGGCCCTTGGCGCGACGGCGGGAGAGGACGG
>JAFWGD010000213.1 GCA_017515355.1 Coriobacteriales bacterium | reverse complement strand
TTGACGTTATTGGAATAGGTGACGCTATATTGCGACGCGGGGACGGTCTTCCCATTGGAATCCACAACCGTGACCTTTGGCTCTCTCGGGCTTCCATTGGCGACGCAGGGATTCGGGTCAAGCGTGAATACGCTGGGGGAATAGATAGTCTCGCCCATCGTATCGCCGCACCTATCGCAGAAATAACCAACGCTTCCGTTTGAAGTCAAAGTGGCCTTCGAAACAGCACCCTCAACCCAGCAGTGGAATCCTTCCGGACCCATATCGAAGAGGATATCGTTGCCGTTGTTTTTGTTGGAAACATCGACTGCAGCCCATTGCTCCGTCGTACCCATATAGTTGATAGTCTCAAGACCCGTGTAGCCAAATGCGTGCTCATCAATACTGACAATCGATGAAGGGAGCGTGATCTCCTTCAAACTCCTATGATTGGAAAACGCCGCCCAACCAAGCCTTTCCAGGGTACTTGGAAGGGAGACGCTTGTGCAATTGAGGAAATTCGTAGTCGAGCAGGAGCCAATGGTCGTCACGCCTTCCCCGACCTCGAGCGCCTTCACGTAATATGAAAAGGGGCTGAATGGGGAGTACATGGCGTTTCCGTAATCGATCATCGGACCGGTTCCTGTAATCGATAGGATGCCGGTCTCCTCATCGAAAGCCCAATAGACATCGGGACCGCACTTGCCTGACCTGGCATCGGGATCGGGCGGCCTCAGCGCTCCACACACCGTGCATCTCTCATCCTCTCCCCAGATATGCTCTTCAGTCGCGGGCTCGGTCTCCTGCTCATACCTGCTGCCGCAGTCGCATTCATAGACGTCATATCCAGCTGTTCCACAGGTCGCAGCATGCGACTCCACTTTGACGAAGTTGTGGACGTGGCCTTGGATTACCAGCGCGTCGGTGCCAAGGATATCGTTGTCTTGGTTGGAAACATCGACTGCAGCCCATTGCTCCGTCGTACCCAGATAGTAGATCGTCTCGAGACCGGTATTGTAGAATGCGCTGCCTTCGATACTGACAATCGATACCGGCAGCGTGATCTCCTTTAACTTCTCATAGCCGGCAAATGATGCCCAGCCAACCCTTTCCAGAGTGCTTGGAAGGGAGACGCTCGTGCAGTTATAGAACCGCGATGTCAAGCAGGAGCCGATTTCTGTGATGCCCTCCTCGATGATCAGCGTCTTGATGTAGTGTCGGTAAGGCGCAAACATCGAGAAACTGGCATTTCCGAAGTCTGTCAGCGCGCCAGTTCCCGAGATCGTCAGCGTACCGGTCTCCATGTCGATAACATAGGTTGCGTTTTCACCGCAGGAGCCTGTTGTACCAGCCGCATAGCGGGAGACATAGTAGATGACATCCTGATTGTTGTACTTCTTGTAGAATGTCATCTCCTCGCCATTGATGAAGAATTGGCAGTCATCCGCAAAGACATAGCCAGAATCCGCCTCGAGATACAGCTCCGCCATGAATCGGCTCTCACCATCTGTGAAATAGAGGCCCTGTTCATCATCCTCGGAGTATTTGATCCAGTCCAAGTTGTCGTGAACATCGGTATAGGATTTGCACCACTTGTAGTATTCATTCTGATCGAATTGCAGATCTGAGACCGCAACCAGCCCGTTGGTTGACTCCACCGATTGAACGCTAAGCGGCATCTCTTCGACGTCCTCTCCTGGCGCAAACGCATAGTCAAGGGAATAGCCCACTCCCGTGAAGAGATTGACTTTCGTGACTGTATCCGTTGCCGCCTGCGCTTGCTGTCCGCTGGCCACCACGCTAAGGCCGAGCGCAAACATGAAAACGGCAGCCAAGACCATGAATCTGGTGGCTGCCTTCCTCGCGATCCCTCTCATCTCGTTGCCCTCCAATCTGTGGGTAATAAACATGTGGGGAACATCGTGCCTTGTGAGCACTTTTTAACCTCTACACGCCACTTCTGTCAACTAAAGCGAAGGCCCGGTAATGCGATTACCGGGCCTTCGCATGGGATTCCGTTCGAAGCGCGGGCTACTTGCCCTTCTTCCCCTTTTCCCTCGCATTCTTGGCAGCCTTCTTGACAACCGACTGCGGGAGGTTCTCCTCTCGGAACATCTCGGGAAGCTGCTCGCCGCTGAAGTCGCCGACGCCCTCGCCGTATTTGACCGCGAGCGGGGCGTACTCGGGCTCTCTGGACTTCCACAGCGAGAAGATCGGAACCGATATTCCAAACGACGAGTAGGAGCCGAGGATGAGTCCGATGGTCATCGCGAACGCGAAGTCCTTCAGCGTGTCGCCACCGAAGAAGAGCATCGCGAGAACCGGGAGCAGCGAGGTCAGCGTGGTGTTGATCGTACGCGCGAAGACCTGGTTGACCGAGTGGTTCGCGATGGTCATGTAGGAATGCTGCATGTCCGGGCTTGCGTTCTCGTTGATTCGGTGGAATACGACGACGGTGTCGTATAACGAGTAGCCCATGATGGTCAGCAGCGCGGCGATCGCGTTAGGCGTGACCTCGCGCCCGAACAGCGCGTAGATGCCGATGACGATCAGCAGGTCGTGGCAAAGGCCGAGGATCGCGGTGAGCGACATCTTCCACTCGAACCTGATCGCGATGTAGCAGATGATCAGCAGCATCGCGATGATGAACGCCTTCAGCGAAGTCTTCAGAACGCTCGAGCCCCAGTCCGGGCCAATCGTCTGGACCTCGTAGGAGGACTCCTCGAGCTGGAGGTCGCTGGTCAGTTGGATCGCCACGGCGGTTGCAGCCTCGGGGCTGGTCTCGCTCGTGCGAATGATGAAGCCATGAGTGGTTCCAGAGTCGGAGGTCTGGATGATCGGATTCTCCAGACCCACGTTGTCGCACGCCTCGCGCATCTCCTCGATGGTAAGCTCACCGGTGTTGGTGAACGTGATGTTCGTGCCGCCGACGAACTCGATGCCGAGGTTGAGACCCCTGATGGCAAGCGCGCCAATCGAGAGGACGACCAGGAAGAGAGAGATAGCGAAGAAGATCTTCCTATGACCCATGAAGTTCAGGTCATGCTTGAAATACCTAGCCATTCTCGCCTCCTCTCACCATCTCGCCAGCAGCGATCGCTTCGGCGAGGTCGTCCTTGACGCCCCAGAACTTCGGGTTGTTGGCGATGACCTTGGGAGCGAGAAGCCTGATGATCGGACCCTTGAAGCAGACCATCGTGATGATGTCGCAGACGATTCCGAGGGCAAGCGTGAGACCGAAGCCCTTGACCGCCCCAGCCGCGAAGATCAACAGCGCGAGCGCCGAGACGATCGTGACGACGTCGGCGTCGATCGAGGTCATGATTCCGTGGTGGACACCGCTCTTGGACGAGGCCTTGATCGAGCGTCCCATGCGGATCTCCTCTCGGAACCTCTCCAAGACGAGAATCGACGAGTCCGCCGCCATACCTATCGTCAGGATGATTCCCGCAATGCCCGCGAGCGAGAGCGAGAAGAGACCCATCGCCGAAAGCAATGCGAGTATTCCGAGGTAGATCGTGCCGAAGACCAGCATCGCCGCAGCGGTGAGGAGGCCGAGGCCCCTGTAGTAGAAGATCAGATAGCAGATGACGACGATCATTCCGACGAGCATCGCGATGAGGCCGGCACGCAGCGAGTCCTGACCGAGCGTCGGGCCGACGACCTGCGACTGCGAGTAGGTCAGCGTGACCGGCAACGAGCCGGACTCGAGGATCGTCACGAGCGACTCGGCCTGCTCCTGCGTGTAGTTGCCGGTGATTTCGACGCGGCCGTTGGGAATCTCGCTTTGAACCGCGGGGGCCGACTGGACCACGCCGTCGAGGACGATCGCGACCTTGCCGTGCGTGGGCGCGAGCCTCTTGGTGAGCTTGCCGAACGCATCGGCGCCCTCGGAGTTGAGCGTGATGTCGACCGCGTAGTAGGCGCTGATCTCCGACTCCGTGCCGATCGTCACGTTGTTGATGTTATCGCCGGTGATGTTGGTCTCGTAGGTGCCCGGCGCGAGGGTGACGCCGGTGTAGCCCTGGTCGATCATGTCGCGGGTCTGCTTGTCCGTGATCGTCGAGACGTCGACGAACTCGAGGTAGCCGACCGTTCCGATCGTGTCGAGCGCGGTCTGCGGATCTGCGACTCCGGGGATCTGGATGAGGATCTGGTCATCGCCCTGGAGCTGGACCGTCGCCTCGGATGCGCCGAGTGCATTGACGCGGTTCTCGAGGACCTTGACCGTGGTGTCCATGTCGTCGGAGCTCGGAGCCTCGCCGGAGGCGGTCTCGGCCGTCATGACCACCGAGATTCCACCCTGGATGTCCAAGCCCTGGTTGATGCGCTCCGTGGGCGGCCAGAACAATGCGATCGAGCCCGCTACCAGCGCAGCAACCACGACGAGAAGGGTGACGGGGATTCGCCTCTCCGACATCTTCTTCTTTGGTTTGAACCTGCTAGTTGCCATCGAATCTTTCCATTCTTGTGATTGATTGCCTTGGGCCTTTGGCCCCGCGCAACATACAACCAATCATTATACAATCCCGAGTATAGCAACTGGAAGGAAGCTGGGATTCACGCTCCCAGCGCTGGATAAGCGGCGTTTCTAGCATGGCTATATCCCGCTGAGCAGCGGTTTTGGACATGTTTTGCCCGATAGGACCGCGATTCGCAAAGGCGCAGCGCGCTAGCGCGCTCCACCTCCGCCGCCGCCGAAGCCGCCGCCTCCGCCTCCGGAGAAGCCGCCTCCTCCGCCGCCTCCGCTTGACCATCCGCCGCCGCCTCCGCCGCCTCCATCGCTGGAGGGATGGGCCTCGCGATAGGCGCTCCTGCGAACGTCATCGAAGCGATCCTCGAAGCGCTCGACGAAGCTATGGCGCCCGAAAAGGCCGGAGTCGCCGGAGGAACCGGACGAATACCAGACGAACCACGGGACGGTGCTGGAGCTCGAGTCGCGATCGAAGAGGCTCGGACGCACTTCCTGCAGCTTGTCGATGGTCTTGTCGGCAACGCCGATCAGGTACGCGTAGACCATGAACTCGCCCCAAAGCCGAGTGTCCGCCGGAGGCACGTCATCGAGCGTCGCGATGCTCCCCAACCACTTCTTGAAGGCGCGGCACTTCTCGTAGATGTCCGTGGCGCGCTGGGTCATGCGCGGCATGCGCGCTCCGACGATGAGCGAGATCAACGAGGTGATGAAAAGCCCGATGGTCCACCCGCTGCCCGATATGCCGAGCAGGAAGAAGGCCGCGATCATCGCGATGACCGAAACCCTCCTGACCTTGGAGCCCCACTGGATGCTCTTCTTGTCCTTGATTCCGACGCGGTTGGCGCTCTTGGTGACGACGCTTTGCCAATGCGAGTAGCCGTTGTCGAAGGACACCGCGTGGTTATCCGCGAACTCCGCGATCGAAGAGAGCGTCACAGCGCTGCGGTTGCGCCCGATGCGGCCGAAGAAGAAGCGCAGCGTCTCGTCGTCTATCGGGTCGTTGAAGTCGTCGAAGGCATTCGGTGCGCACTTGAACGCGTAGGCATCCTCCGGCCTGCGCGCATTCTGGATTCCCGTCGGCACGAGCTCGATCGCTCCCCTGTTAGCCAGCGACATCAGCGTGGCGATGAGGTCGGCGCTGCTTTCCTTGCCCTCGCGCCAGATTCGCCCGATCACCGCAGGATGGACGCTCCTGTCGGGCACGTCGTTCCAGTACTCGTAGCGCTGCGTGGGCCTGAGCTTCCTGCCGTACTTGGCGTAGGCGTAGATCGTGAAGATGATGAGCGCGAGCACGAACGCTGCGGGCAGATAGTGGAGGAACATCTCGAGCGCACGCTGCATGTTGGCCTCTCGCGCCCAGCTCTGCTCTTCGGCCAAGATGTCGTCGAGGATGTCCTCGCCCTTATGCGCTGCCAGCGCAGCCTCGGACGGATTGGTGATCCAATCACGCGGGAAGGTGACGCGCGCCTCGGCGAAATCGCCGGGAAAGACATACGGCGACGAGTAGGTGATGCACTTGCCATCATCGCTGAGCGCCACGTAGCCGGAGAGGTCGCCGTGGCCCCAAGCGCGCACCTCATCGCCGAGTTCGCCCAGCGTTCCATTTGGACTGGGCAGCGTCAGCGACATTTCGACCGAACCCGAGGCGACCGCCCATTCGCTTCCAACGTATTGCCAGTAGAGCTCGGCGACGTCATCGTAGATCGCCACGGCATCGGTGACCGTGTAGTCGATCTCGATCGAAAGCAGCGAGTCGGTGGCATCGAAGAAGACGTAGATGCCGTTCTCCTCATAGTCCACCGAGTAGCAGTTCTTGCCAGGCCCGCCGTAGTCGCGCCACTCCTCCTGGAAGGGCACCTCCTCAAGTTGGGCATCAACCGTGATGTCGCCGTAGTAATCGACAGAACGCTCCTTCTGCCTGTACCTCACTCCGTTGACGACGAGCGGATTGTCGCCGGGCAGAGAGTCGAAGATCCACCATACGCAGGTGAAGCTGCCGTCGAGATCGAAGAGCCTCTCCTCGGTCACGTGGAGGTTGCCGTTGTCCTCCACCACCGCATCGATGTGCACTTCGGGCATCGTGTAGTCTTTGGCTTGCGCGCTGTTGAAGCTCGCGGGGAGCAATGTGAACAGCGCTAGAGCCAGCGCGAAAAGCGCCAGGGCGACCAGCTGCAGCCTGCGCTGGGGAAGCCTTTCGGCCAAGGTTCCATTTGCTTGGGAAACGTCGGACATGCTACATCCTCACTGTCGAAGAATCGGTCGATCCAAAACTCGCCATCAATAGTCGTTCGCGGCTGGCGAGGCCATCCAGCTCTCGAGGAACTCGCCGTAGCGGCCCTCGACGATCGCCTCGCGAACCTTGCGCATGAGATTCAGCAGGTAGTGCAGGTTGTGGTACGAAAGCAGTATCGCGCCGAGCATCTCGTCAGACTTGACGAGATGGCGCAGGTACGAGCGCGTGTAGCCGCGGCAGACCTTGCAGTCGCACTCGGGATCGAGAGGGGTGAAGTCGTGCGTGAACCTCGCGTTGCGCAAGTTGAGGCGACCCTCGCTCGAGAACGCGGTGCCCATGCGGCCGGTGCGCGTCGGGAGGACGCAATCGAACATGTCGATGCCCATGCCGACGGCTCGGACGAGCGTCGTGGGGTTGCCGACGCCCATGAGGTAGTGCGGTCTGTCCTGCGGTAGCGCCGCAGCAACCTTTGGAAGGGTCTCGAACATCACCTCGTGGGGTTCGCCAACGGAGTATCCTCCGATTCCGAAACCGGGATGCATGCCGAAGCGCTCCTCGAGCTCCATGATCCTCTCGATCGACTCGAGGCGCAGATCGAGTTCGATGCCGCCTTGGACTATCGGGAAGAGCGCCTGGCGCTCGCGATGCGGCTCGTGCGCCTGCAGGCAACCCTCGAGCCAATGCGCGGAGAGGTCCACCGCGCTGGCGACCTCGTCGCGCGTGCTCGGGATCGGCGGGCACTGGTCGAGTTGCATGATGATGTCGGCGCCAAGCTTGTGCTGGACGTCCATGTTGGAGGCGGGCGTCCAGAAATGCTTCGTGCCATCGACGATCGATGCGAAGCTCAGCCCCTCTCTGGTGAGCTTGAGCGTATCCTTCAGCGAGAAGACCTGGAAACCGCCGGAGTCGGTGAGAATCGGGCGATTCCAGTTCATGAAGGCGTGCAGCCCGCCAGCCTCGGCGATGAGGTCCGCACCAGGCCGCAGATAGAGGTGGTAGGTGTTGGACAGGATGATCTGCGCGCCCACTTCCTCGAGCTCGTCGACGGTGATTCCCTTGACGGTCGCCCGCGTGCCTACGGGCATGAAGCACGGCGTCTCGATTGTGCCATGCGGGGTGGTGAAGGTCGCGGCCTTCGCCTGAGATCCGCTGTCCTGCGCGATTATGTTGAATTCGAATGCCATATGCGCTCCTAGATTATCAGCATCGCGTCGCCGAAGGAGAGCATCCTGTATCGGTTGGCGACGGCCTGCTCGTATGCATCGAGTATGCTTTCACGGCCCGCAAAGGCGCTGACGAGCATCATCAGCGTCGATTTCGGGACGTGGAAGTTGGTGATGAGCCCGTCGGCTATGTGGAATTCGTAACCAGGAAGGATGAAGAGCGAGGTGCTTGCGCCGTCTAGCGGGACTAGCCTGCCCTCCTCGGCGCTCCAAGCACTCTCGAGCGTGCGCATCGAAGTGGTGCCGACGGCGATAACGCGGCCGCCATCGCGCTTCGTTCGCTCGATGCGATCGATCGTCTCCTGCGAGATGTGAATGCGCTCGGAGTGCATCCTGTGCTCCTCGGCAATCTCAACCGTGGGGATCCTGAAGGTGTCGAGGCCGATCTCGAGTTCCACAGTTGCGAAGCCGACGCCCATGGCGGACAGCCGCTCGAGCAGCGCATGGGTGAAGTGCAGGCCAGCGGTAGGCGCGGCAGAAGAGCTCTCCTGCCTCGAGTAGACGGTCTGGTACATCTCGGAATCGCCCTCATAGCCATGGATGTAAGGCGGCAGCGGAAGCTTTCCCGCCGCATGGATCGCCTCATCGAGCGAGCCTTTGAGCGCGGTAAGCTCAACGACGCGCTCGCCTGGAGCCCCGCCCTCAACCCACTCGCGCACCTCGGCGCGCAGAACCGCCTCGCCATCGGGGAGCTCGCGCCCATGCGAGTCGCGCCCGACGAACTCCACGGCAGCTCCGGGCTTGAGCCTCTTTCCAGGCTTGACCAGCGCCTCCCAGAGCGCGGTTTGCGATGATGTGATCGGTCCGTGCTGACGAAGCAGGAGCACCTCTGCGTTGCCACCGGTTGGCACCTTGCGGCCGAGCAGGCGCGATGCCAAAACGCGCGATTCGTTGGCAACGAGGAGGTCGCCGGGACGCAGGTACTCCGCGATGTCCTTGAAGATGCGATGCTCGATTTCTCCGCTTTGGCGCCCGAGAACCATGAGCCGGCACTCGTCGCGCGGCTCCATCGGCGTCTGCGCGATGAGCTCCTCGGGAAGGTTGTAATCGAAGTCGGATACGAGCATCTGCGTTCCTGTGGTCGGCATCATCGTTGGCAAGCCTCGCAGCGAATGCCGCATCGGGCTTGCGTAGAACATTCTACATGGATTGGGGGCACAGCGGGTGCACCTATCAGGCGGCTAGCCCTCGCCACCTTCGGCAGACTTGGCGGCGAGTTTGGCGGCCTTGCGCGCCTTGCGCCTCTCGGTGCGCTCCTCTGCCGCCTCCACCATCGAATACATGCAGCCGCAATAGTTCTGGCGGTACATGTTGGCCTCGCGCGACAAATCGACCGAATCCTGGTACATCTCGCGGTAGTCGGCGGGCAGCGCGACGAGCCCGTGCCTCTCGGCAGCGGCCGCGAGCTCCTCGTTTATCACCTGGGTGAATTGGTAGGGGCTGACCGAGAGCGATGTGGCGATCGCCTCGAAACCGTTTTTCGCAGCGTAATCGGCGGTGCGCTCGAACCGCAGGCGATAGCAGCGCCTGCAGCGCTCGGGGGTATGCTCCTTGCACTCCCCCACAGCGTCGATCCATCGGTTCGGCGAGTACTCGTCCGCAACGAGCTCGATGCCGAGCGCGCTGGCGTAAGCCTCGATGGTGTCGAGGCGACGCAGATACTCCGATTCCGGATGGATATTCGAGTTGGAGAAGAAAGATGGCTGTGTCGTGGCCTTGTTGGGATAGCTCTCTAAGCGCCACGGTGGAACATGGTCCGCAGCATGCGTGCAGTGCGACTTTCATTCAAACCTCTTGGAACCTGCAAATCCCTTGAAAGCCTGCTTTTGCAGACCAAAAGAGGCGATCGTTGCCAATCGCCTCCCCGTAGGATTTCAAACCTTGCAATTAAAGCTTGACGACGTTGCTCGCCTGAAGCTTGCCGTTCTGACCAGTGGTGATGTCGAACTCGACTTCAGCGCCCTCGTCCAAGGTCTTATAGCCTTCGCACTGAATCTCGGAATAGTGGACGAAGAGGTCATCCCCATCTTCCCTGGAGATGAATCCATATCCCTTCTCAGCGTTGAACCACTTAACTTTTCCTCTTGCCATTTCGAGCCTTTCTTCCTTCTTTCGCAGTCATATTCGCTGCTAAAACGCCCTTTTCGGGCTTTTCCAGTTTATCACAGCAAAAAGGCACGGGCAGCGGCTTTTCAACAAATTTTAAATTCGTATTGATTTTTTATGACCGAAGCGGGAGTTTATGGGGTAGAAATTGGCGCTTTAGCCAACACTATGGCGGAATCTGCGTGGTTACTGCGCGCTAGAGGCCAAATATGGGTGCAAGGCTATTCTTCAGACCAGCGATCGCTTTCGGAGAGCGTGATGAGGAAGGGCTCCGCAAGCTCTTCGACCGTCATCGTGGTCATCTTGACGTCGCACCCGAACGCCGACGCGATGGCCTCTGCCTGGCGCCTGCGCAGCTCCCCAAGGCCGATCTTGCCTTCAGCCTGCAGGAACATCGCGTCGAGGAGCATCGAGCGCACCACGAAGGAGGCGGCCTCGTCGCCCAGATCGCCGATCTGCAACATCAGCACCATAGAATCGGGATCGAGCGAGAAGAAGAGCTCCGGATCCATGTTGACCGCATCCCCGATGGCAAACTCGAGGTCGTCAATATCGGGATTGCCGTCACCTTGGCCGCGCAGAGCCTTGGCGATGGCGGTTGCCAAGTCGAGGATCATGCGCATGAGATAGTCTTGCCGAATAGCCATCGATCTCCTCCTGCCGGGCGCCTATGGCCTAGAGCGGATATGGTATGCCGAGGTGATCGAATGCCCTCTTGGTGGCCACGCGACCCTTTGCAGTGCGGGAGATGAGGCCGCGCTGGAGCAGGAAAGGCTCGTAGACATCCTCGAGGGTGCCAGGGTCCTCTCCGAGCGCAGAAGCGAGCGTGCTGAGGCCAACGGGCTTGCCGGCGAAGGTATCTGCCAGCAGCGTGAGGATCTTGACGTCCATCACGTCGAGGCCGATCTCGTCGACCTCGAAGAACGAGAGCGCCTCCGAAGCGACCTGCGCGTCGATGTAGCCCTGGGCACGCACCTCCGCGAAGTCGCGCACGCGCTTGAGCAGCCTGTTTGCCAGGCGCGGGGTTCCGCGGCTGCGGCTTGCGATCTCGAGCGCGCCGTCGGAATCGATGCTGACGTCGAGCTTCTGTGCAGAGCGCACCACGATCTGCGCAAGCTCCTCGGTGCTCTAATAGTCGAGGCGAAACGCCATGCCGAACCTGTCGCGCAGAGGGCCTGTGAGCAGGCCAGTGCGCGTGGTTGCGCCAATGAGCGTGAAGGGAGCGAGGTCGAGGCGCAGCGAACGCGCCGCCGGGCCCTTGCCGATGACGATGTCGAGGAAGCAATCCTCCATTGCCGGATAGAGGACCTCCTCCACAGCGCGGTTAAGGCGATGGATCTCGTCGATGAAGAGGATGTCGCCAGGCTCCAGGTTGGTGAGCAGCGCCGCGAGGTCGCCCGCACGCTCGATAGCCGGACCGCTGGTGGCGCGCAGAGAGACGTCGAGCTCGTTGGCGACGACGGAGGCCAGCGTGGTCTTGCCGAGCCCCGGAGGGCCGGAGAAGAGGATGTGGTCGAGCGTTCCACCGCGCTTGAGCGAAGCCTCGATCAGCACGCGCAGATTCTCCTTCACCCGCTCCTGGCCGATGTACTCCTCGAGCCTCTTGGGGCGAAGCGAGCGATCGATTCCGAGATCCTCGACGCTGAGCTCGGGATCCATAGTGCGCGATGCTGCGTCATCGTAGGCTGCGAGGCGCTCGTTGGCGTCCCCAGCCTCCCAGACTACATCTTTCCCATTGGCAACCAACTATACGCTCCTAAAATCCTCCGAGCCTCTTGAGCGCGAACCGCACGATCTCCTGGGTATCGTCTGGTCCAGTATAGCTCTTGATGGCCAGGTTGGCCTCTTCCATGGTGAAGCCCATCGACAGCAGCGCCTCGACAGCCTCGGAACCCTGGATTGCAGGCTGCGCATCGGCGCCCGTATCTCCGATCGACATAGCGGCAAACGACTCGAACGAATCCTTGAGATCGACCAGAATGCGCTGCGCAGTCTTTTTGCCGATGCCGGGGATCTTGGCGAGACGCGCGGCATCCTGCGTTGCGATGATGCCCATGAGGTCGTTGGAGCTGTAGGCGGAAAGGGCGCTGATGGCGACCTTGGGGCCTACGCCTGAAACGCTGATGAGCTTTTCGAAGACGGCCTTCTCCTGCTCGTTGGCGAAGCCGTAGAGGGCCACGCCCGCCTCGGAGACCTGCATGTACGTGTATGCGGTTACCTCCTCGCCGATGGTGCCGAGCGCCTCGGCGGCGACGGAGGGCATGAAGACCTGGTAACCCACTCCGCCAACATCGATGACTACGAATTGCGCATTTCTGGCGACCAGGAATCCGCGCAGGTAAGAGATCATTGGGCAGCCTCCTTCTTCAAGGACCTCCGCAGCGCATCGTTGCGGAAATTGGCGTGGCAGATCGCAGCGCCCAGCGCGTCTGCGGCGTGGTCGGGCTTGGGAACGTGGTCGAGCTTGAGGATCGCGCGCACCATATATTGGATTTGCTCTTTGGTGGCCACTCCGTTGCCGACGATGGTCTGCTTGATCTGCAGCGGAGTGTATTCGCCAACCTCGAGGCCTGCCCCGGCAACTGCGACGAGCGCGGCTCCCCTGGCTTGGCCGGTGGCGATTGCGCTCTTGGCGTTGGCGCTGAAGAAGATCGACTCGATGCCGAGCTCTGAGGGATGGTAGCGCTCGATGACGGCGGAGATGCCATCGTAGATCTGCTTGAGGCGCACGTCGATGGGATCGCCTGCCGCGGTGGAGATGCACCCATAGGCCAGGCAGCTCTTCTTGCTGCCGGCAACCTCGATGATTCCCCAGCCCGTGTTTGCCAGGCCTGGATCGATACCCAAGATGAACGTTGGCTGCGACATCTTCCTCGCCTTCGATATGCCGTCGCAATGATTCTATACGAACATTTGTTCGTGTGCAAGTGGAATTGCTGCGCAAAAGGACCGGTGGCACCGAGGGCGCGCTCTGACACTGCTATCCTAGGGTTTGCGGCTGGTTGGCCCGTCCAAACGCCGCAATCCACAGGGTTCTTAATAGGTTCTTAAGGCTCTTAAGGAATTCTTAAACTCGCGGCACCTTTAACCTTAATCGGCACCGAGCGCATAATGCTCCACGGGAGGGAAGCCATGTACAACATCTTGATCTGCGACGACGAAAAAGACATCGTGAACGCCCTGAAAATCTACCTCGCAAACCCAGAGTACCGCTTCTTCGAGGCGTTCAACGGCATCGATGCACTGAGGATCGTCGAAGATGAGGAGGTCCACCTGGTGATCATGGACATCATGATGCCGCAGCTCGATGGCATCTCCGCGATGGCGAAGATCCGCGAGAGCAGCAATGTCCCGATCATCCTCCTGACTGCGAAATCCGAGGACAGCGACAAGATCCTGGGGCTCAACGTCGGCGCCGACGATTACATCACCAAGCCCTTCAACCCGGTCGAGGTCGCAGCTAGGGTCCATTCGCAGCTCAGGCGCTACATCCATCTCGGATCTGCTGTTGTGCAACCCGATCAACTGGTCATAGGCGGCATCGAACTCGACGACAAGGCGAAGGAGGTCCGCCTCGATGGCGAGCCTGTCTCGCTGACGCCGAAGGAGTTCGACATCCTCAAGCTGCTCATGTCCAACCCGGGGCAGGTCTTCTCTCCCAAGGACATATATCGCGAGATCTGGAAGGAGGAGCCGTTCGGTACCGACAAGACCGTGGCGGTTCACATCCGACATCTGCGCGAGAAGCTGGAGATAGAGCCTGCCGAGCCCAGGTACATCAAGATGGTCTTCGGGCAGGGCTACAAGATCGAAGGGAGAGGGAATCGATGAGTCGATCCTTTGAGAGCCAAACCGAGGCCATCGAGCTGGCCGCGGAGACCACCGAGCTGAAGATGCCCAAGAGCCGCCGCTGCTCGAACGGCTACAAGGGCAGCATGTTCGCCATCGCGCTGATATGCGCGCTCGCGTTCTTCGTCTGCCTGGGCACCATCCTCTACGGAGCCGTCAAGTACGACCTATACAACTCGCACACGGAGCAAGAGGCGCTCAGCAGCGCCTACAAGAACGTTGCCGGAGGGATGATCCTCGCAGAGGCCTCCTCGGCAATCGACCAGAACGTGCCCGATCGCGTCGACGCCAACGGCAAGGCAGCGCTCGCGAAGATGGTCGACGGCACGAACCTGACCTCCATCGCGATCTACTCCGCAGGAAATCCCGACGCGCTGTACGTGTACGAGGGCAAGGGCTTCACAGAGGACGACGTGTGGCTCGACTTCGATGCCTGGCTCGAAGTGGAAACCAACGAGGAAGTCGAGCAGGGCGAGCCGTACGATGGCATCTATTACGACGTGGACGGCAATGAGATCATAGAGGAGAACGTCGACGAATCCCAGACGGCGTACTACAAGACGGTGCACTACACAGTGCAGTGCACCGTTGCCGCCGAGCCCACCATGGACGGCAGCATCCTCACCGCCTATAACGAATGCACGTGCCTATTCGGAATCCGATTCATCCTGCTCGCCCTGATGGTCGCATTCTTCGCCGTAGCGCTCGTGACATTCATCCTGCTTCTCAGAAGCGTCGCCCACACCCCGGGAACCGACGAGTTGGTTCCCGGGCGCTTTGCTCGCGTGCCCTTCGACGCGATCACGATCGGAGCCGTCGCAATCGTGGGCCTGCTGGCTCTGCTGTTCGGCAATCTGGGATCCTACGGCCTCGTGACCTCCGAGTTCGTCACGACGATGATCTTCCTGCTGATGTTCGGCGCTGTCGTTGGCGCGATCATCATCTTCTGGGCGATGGCGCTTGCCAGCAGGATCAAGCTCCACACGCTTTGGAGCGGCCTCGTCATCACGCGATTCGCCCGTTGGATTGGCCGCTGGCTCAGGCGATTCAGCCTGATCAAACGCACCGTGATCAGCATCGCAGCGGTTGTCGTCATCGAGTTCATCGCAGTTGCGATCTTCATCAACGAGTACGACATGGAAGGGCTCGTGATCTTCTTCGTCATCCTCAACGTGATCTTCATACTCGTCGCCATCGGAGAGGCTTGGTCGCTGCGCGGACTCGAGGAGGCACGCAGGCAGCTCGCCGCGGGAAACTACGACTATCGCGTCGACACCTCCAAGATGCGCGGCTCCCTCAAGGCCCATGGGGAGGAGCTCAACGCAATCGCCGAAGGCCTCGCCGCGGCGGTCGAGGAGGGCGTTCGCAGCGAGCGCATGCGCACCGAGCTGATCACCAACGTCTCGCATGACATCAAGACCCCGGTCACATCGATCGTCAACTACGCAGATCTCCTCTCGAAGGAGGAGACCGACAATGAGAAGATCCGCGAGTACACCGAGGTCATCGGGCGCCAGGCCAACAGGCTCAAGCATCTCGTCAGCGACCTCGTAGACGCCTCGAAGGCCTCGAGCGGAACGGTCGAGATCAACCTCGAACGCTGCGACCTGGGAATCATCCTGGAGCAGGTAACCGGAGAGTTCGAGCACAAGCTAGACGAGCAGGGGCTGCAGCTGGTGATCGACACGCGCACGGACAACGTCGCGATCATGGCAGACCACAGGCACCTCTGGAGAATCTTCAACAACCTGATGGGCAATATCTGCAAATACTCCACACCTGGCACGCGCGTCTACGTGACGCTCGAGAGGGCCGGCGAAAAGGCGGTCATCACGTTCCGCAACACCTCACGCGACGCGTTGAACATCACGGCCGACGAGCTGATGGAACGCTTCGTGCGCGGCGACCAGTCGAGGAGCACCGAGGGCAGTGGCCTTGGCCTGGCAATCGCCCGCAGCCTCACCGAACTGCAGGGAGGCTCGTTCGACCTGCAGATCGACGGCGACCTCTTCAAGGCGATCCTCTCCTTCCCCACTTGCATCTAGCAGAAGTTGCAACATAGCAGCAACAGCAAAAGGGCCGCACCCGAGCGATTCGGATGCGGCCCTTGCATGCTATGGGAACTGCGGCTACTCCTCGAGCGCCGCGGCGATCTCGTCGGTGATGTCCATGGTGTTGTAGACGTTCTGGATATCCTCGAGGTCCTCGAGCCTGTCGACGAGCCTCATGACCTTGCGCGCATCGGCGACGCTTACCTGGGTGGGATTGGTGGGCTGCATGATCGGCTCGGCGCCCTTGATCTCGATGCCCTGCTCGCCGAGTGCGATGCGCACGTCGTTGAGGGCGGTGAACTCGGTGTAGATGATCCACTCGTCCTCGGCGTCCTCGTAATCGTCTCCGCCTGCCTCGGCAACGGCCATCATCAGCTCGTCCTCATCCTCGCACTGGGCCTTGTCGATGATGATCTGGCCCTTGCGCTCGAACTGGAATGCAACCGAGCCGCTCGTGCCGAGGTTGCCGCCAGAGTGCGTGAATGCGGAGCGGACGTCCGCAGCGGTGCGGTTGCGGTTGTCGGTGAGGGCCTCGCAGTAGAAAGCGACGCCGGCTGGGCCGTAGCCCTCGTAGACCACGGTCTCGTAGTTGGCGCCGTCGGAGCCGGAGCCGAAGGCCTTCTTGATCGCGGACTCGATCTTGTCCTTGGGAAGCGAATAGCCCTTCGCCTTGGTGATTGCGGCTGCAAGCGCTGCGTTGTTATCGGGATTGGGGTCGCCGCCTTCCTTGGCAGCAACGGTGATGTTGCGGGAAAGCTTAGAGAACAGAGCGGATCTCTTGGAGTCCTGCGCTGCCTTGCGATGCTTTGTGGTCGCCCATTTCGAATGTCCGGACATCTTGGCCCTCCTAGTTATCGGTTCGAATACATGAATGATAACGCACATGGCACCCGCGTTAAAGGGATTGCGTGGACGGACGGGCAGCAGCTGTTGCATAAACGCACGGGAATATGCTGAAAGCTGGAAGTTGGGGCGCTGAATCCGCATCATCGCAAAAAGAAATCCGGTGCTGACCGCTTGGCCAGCACCGGAAGACTTCAGGTTTATGCAGCCGTCTCGCTACTTGGTGAGCGCCTTGGAGAAGATCCTCTTGGGGTCGCGCGCGATGTTGATGACGGCCCAGACTGCCAGACCGACGATTACGACGACGATTCCGAGAATCGCATCATCGAGCATTGCCGCGGTATCGGCGATCTCGATGAAGGCCTCTCCCTCGATCAGGCACGCGATGCCATCGACGCACCACATCAGCGTCGCAGCCCAGTACATGAGGGCGAGCGAACCGATGCTGAACGTGCTGTTGGGAGCCTTGGAATACCAGACTATCGAGGCGACAACAGCTGCGAGCAGCGTGATCATCAAAGTCATTAGAGCTCAGCCTCCTTGGCGGCCTCGGTCTTAGCAGAGCGCTTGACGACCGCATCGGCCACGAACGTTACGACCAGCCAGGTTACCGTTACAAGCACGGCCATCGCCACGCCAACAGTAGCCATCTCATGCAGGACGGTTGCCATCTCGCCGGGAACGGTCGCGGCGGTCAGGAAGGGTGGCCAGAGAACCACCTCCCCATGCCAGATGTGCTCGATTGCCAGGAGGAGAACTCCGCCCCAGAGCATATTCATGAGCCATCCGAGCTTGCGGGTCCAGCAGATGCCATGCTCTGCAGGGTCGGTGATCTGCTTGCCCTTCTCATCGACGATGCCCTTCTTCTGCTCGCTCTTCTTGACAGCAGCGCGAACGGCGGTCACGACGATTGCCTCACCACCACTTACGAGAAAACATGCCATTTCAATCTCCTTCTCTTCTTTTCAAGACGTTGCGATTATAACGCTGTTTGCCTATCTCGGTATTACGAATTCTGCAATCGTAATACTGCAATGTGCGGGAACGCCCGCCGAACACCTCAGCGGAGCCGCTTGCGCTTCGGGTCGCTCAGGAAGACATACTCGTCTACGCTCGAGAGCTCCGGCGCGAACGCGTAGCCGAGTCGATCGAAGCCCTTCAGCTCCTCGAGCTCCTCGATTCCGCGCTCCGCCATATATCGTACCATCTCTCCACGCGCCATCTTGCAATAGACGCCCTTTTGAACCAGCTTGCCACCTTGTTCCTCGGCAAACGTGCATGTGAGGAACATGTCATCGGGCTTCAGGTGCGCTTCAATCGCCTTCGAGTACTCCTTCGAGGCAAGGTTGACAACCGTACGTGAGCCGTCGTCGCGCAGCAGCTCATCGTAAAGCGCGCTGCCCCAGTACTCGTAGAGGTCGCGCGCGCCACCGACGTGAGCCTTCGCCTGCATCTCCAACCTGTAGGGCACCACGCCATCGAGCGGGCGCAGGATCCCATAGAAGCCCGAGACGATTCGGAGATGCTCTTGGACGTAATCGAACTGGCCGGTTTCGAAGACCGAGGGCGCCATGTACTTGTACGCGATGCCGTCATAGGCCAGGATGGCAGGGGTGAGCCCCTCGCGCAGATCGACCTCGCCGAGCAGCTCGAAGTTTAGGAGGGTGAGCTTGTCGTTGGTACCCCAAAGCGCCTTCGCCTCGGGGTAAGAGAGGAGCCGCAGCCAGTCGAGCACCTCTTGGGCGCGGTCGATGAGCGCGGGCAGACCCTGCCATTGCAACGCCTCGTCTAGCCTGCGCATCTGCTTGGCAGGCGAGATTATGATCCTCATGCCGCGCGCCTCCTCTCCCCTTGCGCCTACAAGCGTACGATAACGCAATTGTCCGTCCTCGGCAGCAGTTTTAGCCCTTCGATGGGCTATCATATTCAAGGATAATCCGCCGAGGACTCTGCCAACGCGCCCTCGGCTCTGCAAGGCAAGAAAGGAACCGCAATGCCAGAGATGATCTCCCTCGAAGAGGCCCGCGAACTCGTGCTCTCCCGCGTCAGCGCGCTCGAACCCGAAACCGTGCCGCTGCTTGACGCTGCCGGGCGCGTAGCCGCCGCCGACCTCGCGAGCGACATCGACGTCAGCCCCTTCGCCCACTCCGCGATGGACGGGTTCGCCGTGAAGAGCGCCTCGCTGGCTGACGCGTCGGCAGACTCTCCAGTGGAGCTCGACGTGATATTCGAGGTGCCGGCAGGCGTGGCCTACGAGGGCGATGCCACCGATGCCCAGTGCGTGCGCATCATGACCGGAGCCCCCTTGCCCGAGTGCTTCGATGCCGTTGTCAAGTACGAGGTCGTCGGCGTGGTATCCGGCGATGGCCGCACTGGAAGCCGCGTCTCCTTCACCTCCCCCGCCTCCGTGGGCGACAACGTGCGCGCAGCTGGCGAGGAGGCCAAGGCCGGCGAGACCATCATCACCGCAGGAGAGCCCATCGGAACCGCAGGCATCGGCTTCATAGCCGGCTGCGGCATCCTCGAGGTGCCGGTCTACTCGCGCCCGAAGGTCGCCATCATCTCGATCGGCAGCGAGCTCGTCGAGCCGAACGTAAAGCCCGCGCCAGCCCAGATCCGCAACTCCAACAGCTACGCGCTCGCCGCGTGCGCGCGCGCCGCCGGATGCATCCCAGAGATCCTCCCGATCGTAGCCGACGACGAAGCCGAGCTCTCCGCCGCGGTGCTCGCAGCAACCGAGGGCCACGATTTCGTCATCACCTCCGGAGGCGCCTCGAACGGCGACTTCGACTTCATCAAGAAGATCGTCGAGCAAGAGGGCGAGCTGCTGATGACCACGGTCAACATGCGCCCGGGCAAGGCGCAGACCTTCGGCATCGTCAACGATACGCCGGTCTTCGGGCTGCCTGGCAACCCTGCAGCTGCATACATGGGCTTCGAACTCATCATCCGCCCAGCGCTGCGCAAGATGCAAGGCTACAGCTGCTTCGAGCATCCAGTAGTCAAGGCGAGGCTGACCTGCAACCGCAAGAAGAAGGACCCTCGCCGCCTCTTCATGCGCTCGACGCTGACCAAGGGCGCAGACGGAACTCTCGAGGTGACCCCAGCGAAGAACCAGAGCTCGGGGCTCTTCGGCGTGATACAGAAGACCAACTGCATGGCCATCCTTCCCGAGGGCGAGGTAAGCGCGAAGGCCGGGGACATCCTCGACTGCGTGCTGCTCGACGTCCCCGAGGAGGTCGTGCTCTAGAGAACTGCACGCGGCGCACAAAGCAAGGAGAGGGCTATGGGCGAGAACTACGAGCCAATGAAGATCAGGTTTGCAATCATCACGTGCTCCGACACGCGCACGCTCGAGCAGGACACGGCGGGAGCTGCCCTCAAGGGCCTGATCGCCGAGCAGGGCTGGATCTGCGAAAGCCATGTCATAGTCAAGGACGAGATCGAGCAGATCTCGCTGGCCATCGTTGAGGCGGCGGATGACCTCGATGTAGACGTCATCCTGACCTGCGGCGGAAGCGGGCTATCGCTGCGCGACGTGACCCCCGAGGCCACGCGCGCCGTCTGCGAGCGCGAGGTTCCCGGAATCGCCGAGGGGATGCGCGCCCACAGCATGCAGATCACGCCGCGGGCAATGCTCTCCAGGGCCATAGCGGCGCAGCGCGGGCGCACCCTCGTCATCAACTTCCCTGGCAGCGAGAAGGCCGCTCGGGAGAACTGGGAGGGCGTCGTGGGAGTCCTCGAACACGCGGCCCACATGATGGCCGGCGAAGGCCACTAGGCCGTCGCCGCCCAAGCGCCACCAAGCACCAGCAGCACCGCAACAGCACGCAAGGTAGCACCACCTGGACTGAATGGCGGTACCGATGGAATACGTGGATCTCAACGGAGTGAAGGTCTCTCGGCTCGGCATGGGCAACATGCGCCTGCCAAGAAGCATCGCCAAACTCGGAGGAATCGACTACAAGCGCGCGGAGAGGATCATCAGCACCGCGCAGGAGCTCGGAATCAACTACTACGATGCCGCAATCGTCTACTTGGGCTCGGAGGAGTTCCTCGGCAAGGCGCTCGTCAAGCGCTACGACCGCGACAGCTTCCACATCGCCACGAAGTACTACGCGCTCGGTCATCCCGACTACCGCAAGGCATTCGAGAACCAGCTTCGGCGCCTGAAGGTCGACTTCATCGACTTCTACCTCATCCACGGCCTCACCGACAGCAGCTACAAGACATACACCAACAAGGGCAGCATCGAGTTCTTCCAACGCATGAAGGAGGAGGGCAAGATCGGGCAGTTCGGATTCTCGACGCACGCATCGGTCAAGACCTCGCGCCGCTTCGCAGACGAGCACGAATGGGATTTCGCGCAGATCCAGTTCAACTACTACGACTGGGTCAACGGAACCGCGAAGGAGGAGTACGAGCTATTCGAGGAGCGCGGCATCCCCCTGGTCATCATGGAGCCGGTGCGCGGCGGAAAGCTCGCGAAGTTCGCCGGAGACGCAGCCGAGATGCGCAGCCTGCAGCCCGATTGGAGCGCCGCCTCATGGGCGATGCGCTGGGTGAAGCGCTTCGACAACGCGAAGGTCATCCTCTCCGGAATGTCGAACCTCGAGCAGCTGACGGACAACGTCGCAACCTTCAATGGAAGGGCTCTCAACGCCCGGGAGGTCGAACTGGTGCTGAAGTCGTGCGGGGCGATCAGGGAGTCGATGGCTGCCCCGTGCACCGCATGCAGATACTGCACCGAGAGCTGCCCGTCTGGCATAGACATCCCCGTGGCGATGGAGGCCTTCAACGAGCTGGCGATGGGAAACAAAGCGTCTGCCGAAGAGCAGCTTGGCTGGCTGGAGAAGGGCCCGCAGACATGCGTAGGTTGCGGGGCGTGCACGCAGCACTGCCCGCAGGGAATCGATATCCCCTCGATTATGGAAAAACTGGCGAACAGATCCTAGTCGTTCGCGCCGAACATCGCCGCACCATACGAGAAGCACTTCTTGAAGATCTCATAGAGCTCCTCTGGGGTTTCGCGCTGTCCGCGCGAGACCCATGTGTGGAACATGGACGATACGAAGATAGGCATGTCGTGTATGAGGTACTGCGCGACCGCATCGTCAGTGGTCAGATCGCTATCGACCTGCTTAACGATATCTTCCGCATGCTTGAGATAGGAGCGGTACAGGATATCGACGTGGTTGTTTTCAACGAGAACCTGGAGCAGGGCGGAGTTTTCCATCCCGTTGGAGATGATCGAGAGCATGGCTTCGCGCCTTGAGCTTTCGAATATCTCGTCTGCTTTGCGCGTGGTGGCGTCGACCATCTGATCGCACATGTATGCCAGCACATCCATGATGTTGTCGAAGAGGCGGTAGAAGGTGCTGCGGCTGACCGTCGACTGCTTTTGGATGTCAGAAACGTTGATGTAATCGAGCTTCTTCGTTTGAGCCAGCTCGAGAACCGCATTGCAGATCAGTGTGGCCGATTTCCTGGCGCGCGCATCTTTGGAAATATGATACATTCTCGTACTCCCTGTAACGGTTACAGTTCGTTTCTATCCTATGGCAAATGTGTCCTTGTGAATAATTCATGCAGCAAAGCTGATATTGTGGGTAAACGGACGCGTGGAGAATAGTCCCTTGAGCCCGCACCACAAACGCACTAGTTGGAATCGCTCTGCCAACGCAAGTGGATAATGGGTGAAAATGCGCACTAGCGGGGAATATGCGTAATCTGTCTCGATTAGCCCAACTCGCCGCCTAGAAGCGCCGCGATCACCGCTTTCGTGATCTCGTACACGCCGGGAAGCTTCGACTCGCGCGGCCCTGCGACGTTGAGCACCAAGCCCTTGCCCTCGCGCTCCAGCCACGGGATGATGTCATCCAGATCCTCTGGTCCCGCAACCACGAGGCATGGCCTGCCATAAGCCTCTGCGAAGCGCTTCGTCATCTCGGTGCCGCTGCCTGGCTCGAGGCCATCGGGCGCCACTATCAGCGTCGCGTGCGAGTCGCGCACGTTCCAAGCGGTTCGCTGCACGTAACCCGTCGACGGCGTGGAGACGAGCTCTGGGTACATCTCCAGCAGCGTGTTGCCGGGAGTCGAGTCCTCGGCAAGCCCGTTGGCCGGGCACCATCCGCAAATCGGGATGCCCGCCTCGCGCGCCGCATCCAGCGAGCCGCGGTCGGCGCCGGTCTGCCCGCCCGAACGAATCTGCGCGACGAGCGGGATCCTCTCTATGAGGTCGGCCGCCTCGTCGAGCTGATTGGCTACGGAAGCGGAGTCGATGGGGTCGTTGCCCTGGCCCCTCTGCCATTGATCGCGGGTCAGGCGCGTGAAATGCTTGCTGGCGGTGTCGTTGTAAAACGGCCTTGGCGCGTCGGCGATCGTGTACTGGAAGATGAAGCCCGTCTTCTCCTGCACGCGCGCGCCTTGGGCATTGCCCTCGAAGTAGCCGCACCATACGGCCGAGAGCCCGAGGTCGAGGAAGGCGTGGCGCAGCAGGGCGATGATCGCCTCCGGCATATATCCGTTGCCCCAGAATGGCTTGGCGATCCAGAATGTGAGCTCCGCCTCGTCGGCTCCGATATCGAGGTCGTCGCCGCCGCCGAAAGTGAGCTCGATCGAACCCACGGGACGCATCGAGCGCGCGGTTCCCTTGATCGTCAGCGCGTAGTTCTCGGGCGCCATGAGCGCATCGGCGATCACCTGCTTGCACTCCTCGACGCTTCTGTGGGGAGCCCAACCCGCCTTCGATCCGATCTCGGGATCGCATGTCGCAACGTAGAGGGCGCGCGCGTCGCTCGCCTTCCACGGACGCAGGATGAGTCTCGGGGTTTCTATCGTGCCGGCAGTGCTCTGCATGGGAAGCCTTTCATCGATTGAATCGTTCAACAACATTCTCCCACAAAACAGGCCGCGGAGCGTCCATGTCGCGCTCGCACGCTACCGAATCGCGCAGGGCATCGGCATCCAGAGCGCGCTCGTCATTTCACTACATTTGTAAGCAAATAGCCAATTACGAACGTCAACTTTGGAAACCTCCCTATAATTTGAATCACAGGGATACCGAATGCGCCTGACTGGCAATCGGCGCATTCTTCGCGGACGCGCGGCAGCTGGCATGGCTGCGCAGCCGCAGCAATGACGACTCGCAACGCATGGAAAGGGGTAACTATGTCCAATCAAGCCAAATACAACGAGAAGATCAGCAGATTGTACGACGCGATTGCCCTCAAGGAGCCAGACCGCGTGCCCATCAATCCGATTTTGCAGTGCTTCCCGTTCTACGATGCCGGCCACACGATGGCGGAGATCCTCTACGACGAGAAGGCCGAGCTGGCAACGGCAGACATGCTGAGGTTCGCAGAGCTGTTCGACCCGGACATGGTCATGGGACAGGACTACGTCAACGTCGGCATGGGCCCGGTCTACGAGCTCGCCGACCCGAAGACGATCATGTGGGCCGGCATGCCCAACGCCAGGATCGACAAGAACTCGATCCACCAGTTCCTCGAATTCCCGGTGGTCGAGGATGACGAGGTCGAGGATTTCGCATACAACCGCGCCGAGTGGGCACTCGCAAAGGGTGCCCCGCGTTCGAGCGGCCTGCTCGCTCCGCTGGCCATGATTCCCGCCCGCGGACTCAACCCGTTCGTCAGCTTCCTGCAGATGGCGGGCACCTTCAGCCATCCGGACTTCCGCAACATGGTCGAGAAGCTCTGGGCCATCGGCGATAAGCTCATGGTCAACGGCCCGGCGATGGCGGGGCTCAACGCGGCTATCGAGGAGGCGGGCTACCCGGTGATGACGCGCGCGATGGCCTCCGTTCCCTTCGACACCTATAGCGACTTCTATCGCGGCACCGTCGATGGATTGATCGACATGGGCGAGTATCCGAACGAGGTCATGGCATTTTGCGAGGAAGAGCTCCAGAACCAGCTGATGATGATCGACATGGCGGCGCAAACGTGGCCTGGCAAGTACGTCTTCATGCCGCTGCACAAGGGCATGGACGGCTTCATGAGCGACGAGGACTACGTCAAGTTCTACTGGAACCACCTGCAGATCATCATCAACCACATCATCGACGTGGGAATGATCCCCTACATCTACACAGAGGGCCCCTACACCACGCGTCTCGAGCATCTCGCCGAGGTGCCGACGGGCAAGGTGGTCTACCACTTCGAGAACGTCGACTGGGTCAAGGCGAAGAAGGTTCTCGGCGGAGTCGCATGCCTCGCCGGAGGATTCCACACGCCATATCTCGACCGCAGGACCCCCGAGCAGATCAAGGACGAGACGAAGCGCATCCTCGACCTGCTGGCCCCTGGCGGCGGATTCATCTTCGAGACCAGCCACGGCATCGACTACTCGCCGCACGAGAACGTGCTGGCGATGATCGAAACCGTCAAGGAGTACGGCAAGTACTAGAAACGCCTGTCAGTTGACTGTGCCTGCCAAGTTGGCAGGTTGATTAAAGCGCCCGCCTCGAGCAAGTTGCCGGGGCGGGCGCGCTGCGTTAGCGGGAATCCATCTGGCTCGCCGGGAGCACGATCTTGAATCGCGCCCCTCCTAGTGGCGAATCCTCCACGCTTACCGTACCTCCAAGCGTCCCAGCGGCATGTTTGACGATTGCAAGCCCAAGACCCGTTCCACCCGACTCGCCATCCGTTCTAGTGCGACTCGTGTCAACGCGATAGAAGCGCTCGAACACCCTGTCGCGAAGATCTTCGGGCACTCCCGGGCCATCATCGTCGACAGTGAGCACGGCGTTGCCGTCCAAGCTCGCCACCGTCACGCAGGCAACGCCGCCACGTTGGTTGTACTTTATGGCGTTGTCGACCAGGTTGTAGACCATCTGCTTGACGAGGGGCTCGCTTCCAAGAACGATCACGTCCTCGTCCAAGGCAAGCTTGACCTCGATGCCATTCTCCTGCGCCGAGGCTTCGAGGCGATTGGCCACTCGCTGGCACGTCTGGGAGAGCGAGACGAGATCTCGCGTCTCTTCTGCGCGCTCATCAAGCCGCGATAGCACCAGAACATCGTCGATAAGGGCGCGCATGGAGTCCGACTCCCGATGTATCAGGTTCGCGAATCTCGGAACATCCTCCGGCGCCACCATCCCGTTTTCCATCAGCTCCGCGTATCCGCCGATCACCTGAAGCGGGCTCTTCATCTCGTGGCTCACATTGCTCGTGAACTCCCTGCGCTGCATGACGGCGCGCTCGAGCTCCGCATTCTTGTCCTCAAGCTCTCGTCGCTGCGCGTCGATGCGCTGCAGAAGGGGGCGCAGCTCCTCATAGGCGCCCGCTATCGGCTCCTCCCCCTCGCTCTTGAGGTCGACTTCGCGCAAGGGTCGGACAATCATACGGGTGAGCAGCCGTGCAACGACGAAGGAGATCACGATGATGGCGAACAGGGAGATTGCGAGCTGGGTTGACATGCTGCCAAGAAACGATGCGAGGGAGGCGCGGGTTTCCGCCAAGCGCAGGATCATCCCGTTGTCGAGCTGGACTGCCGCGTAGAGCGTGTCGGATCCCAGCGTCTGCGATCGGCGCATCATGGCAACACGGCCGCTTTCGCGCGCAGCGACGATCTCCTCGCGCTCAGAGTGGTTGTCCATGCTGGCAGGATCGGCAAAGTTGTCGTAAAGCACGGTTCCGTCTTCGGCGATAAGCGTGCATCGGGTGTTCACGAAGGGCATTTCCTCCAGTGTCTCGCAGGCCTCGGCTGCATTCTTGCCCTCGATCTCGTGGGCGCATGTCGATGTCTGAGACAGGAGCAGCTCTTCCGCCTCGGATTCGTAGGACGAGAAGCTCGCGCTCGTAATGGCAACGGTCACCGCGAGAACCACGACAAGCGACAGCGCGAACAGAACGGCGAAAACCCTGCCCTGGAGTGTGCGCAATCCACGCATGTCAGCTCTCCAGCCTGATGCAGTAGCCCACCCCGCGAATCGTCTTTATGAGATCGCCGGCGCCTGCACTGGCCTCGTTCAGCTTTCGTCGGAGCGTTTGCACATGCGTGTCGACCGTGCGCGTCTCCCCGGCAAACGACAGATCCCAAACATCCTCGAGAATCCTCGTTCGCGAAAGAACCCTGCCCTGCGAGGAGAGCAGCGCTCTCAGCAATTCGAATTCCTTGGGCGTCAGCTCGACGAGCACATCGCCGACATAGGCCTCGTGGGTCTCCGCTCTAAGCGACACAGGACCGCATTCGAGCAGCTCGTCGCTGCATCGAGGCGATGCGCCAGCTCTTCGCAAGAGGGCATTGCATCTGCTCACGAGCTCCATCATCCCGAAGGGCTTTGCGAGGTAATCGTCCGCGCCTGCATCGAGCC
>JAFWGD010000212.1 GCA_017515355.1 Coriobacteriales bacterium | reverse complement strand
TACAACAACAGGATCGGGCATTTCAGCACCGAGGAGATCGACATCCCTCTCGGCATCGAGGATGATGCGGCGATCTACTTCTCGAGCGGAACCACCGGATTTCCCAAGGCCATCTTGCACAATCAGGAGAGCCTGGTGGCCGCTGCGCTCACCGAGAACAAGCATCATGGCCAAACCCATGACGACGTCTTCCTCCTGATGCCCCCGCTCTACCACACCGGCGCGAAGATGCACTGGTTCGGTTCGCTTGTAGTGGGCGGCAAAGCCGTCTTGCTTCGCGGCGTCAGCCCGGAATGGATTCTCCAGACCGTCTCCGAGGAGCATTGCACGATCGTATGGCAGCTTGTCCCGTGGACTCAGGACATCATCGATGCAATCGACAGCGGCGAGGTGGATCTCGAGGATTACGAGCTCGATCAGTGGAGGCTCATGCACATCGGAGCCCAGCCTGTCCCGCCTAGCCTCATCAAGCGCTGGAAGACCATCTTCCCCAACCACCAATACGACACCAACTACGGCCTCTCCGAGTCCATCGGCCCAGGCTGCGTGCATCTTGGGGTGGAGAACGAGCACAAGGTCGGCGCCATCGGCATCGCCGGCTATGGCTGGGAGGCCGAGGTTCGCGCCGAGGACGGCTCCCTTGTCGAGCCGGGCACGCATCAGGTTGGCGAGCTCTGCGTCAAGGGCAAGGGCCTCATGAACTGCTATTACAACGACCCCGAGGCAACGGCCGAGGTCCTCAAGGACGGCTGGCTCTACACCGGCGATATGGCAGAGGTCGACGAGGACGGATTCATCTTCCTGGTCGATCGCAAGAAGGACGTCATCATCTCTGGTGGCGAGAACATCTACCCCGTCCAGATCGAGGACTTCCTGCGCACGAACGACAAGATCAAGGATGTCGCGGTCATCGGAGTGCCCGACAACAGGCTCGGCGAGATCACTGCTGCCATCATCGAGGTCAAGCCCGGAGTGCAGTGCACCAAGGAGGAGATAGACAAGTTCTGTTTGGAGCTCCCCAGATACAAGCGCCCCAGAGTCGTCATCTTCGAAGATGTGCCGAGAAATCCCACTGGGAAGATCGAAAAGCCGCTGCTTCGCGAAAGACATGGCTCTTCAAGGCTTGTCGAACAGCAAAATCAGAGGTAGTATGGTAGCTCACCATTCTTTAGGGGCCCAGCCGTAAGTTGCGGACTGGGCCCCTCGCGATATATATGGAGCCGTTTTTCCTGCCGCTTTCGCGACCCGCTCCCATGATTCGCTCAGCTAAAGGCGACCGAGATCGCGCGCTGCCTGCCAACCCTCCTGAACGGCATCGACCATGTTGCGGGCTCCGATGCAGTCTCCGATGGCATAGAACTCGGGGGCGCAATCGCTCAGCGCGATCATCTCGTCAGTAAGCGCCTTCATGCCCATGGCGTTGATGACGGTATCCGCCTCGTAGAGGACCTCGCCCTCGTCATTTTGCGCGAGGATGCCGTTATCCCTGAACTCCAGCGCCTTGGTGCGCGTGAAGACGCGAACGTTTGGCATGCCCTTGAGCACCTGCGTGATCGCCACGCCCTGGACTATCGGCGCGCCTGGCGGAAGCAGCTCCTCTTCCTTGTTTCCTGCCGAAATGCGCTCGGAGGTTCCGCCCGCATCATCGGGAAGCAGAAGCGTCTTGCCTGCCATCTCGATGATCGTGACGTCTTTGCCCATCTGACCAAGGTAGACGCCGAGCTCGAGGCCTACGAGACCTGCACCGGCGATGACCACCTTCTCCCCCGCCAAGCCGGCATCCCTGTAGATCTCCTCTGCAAGATATGCCTTTTCGATTCCAGGTATAGGCGGAGTTGCCGGACGCGCCCCAAGGGCCGCGATGATGACATCGGCTCCCACCTCGCGGGCGTACTCTGGCGTAACCTCTGTGTTCAGGCGCAGATCGATGTTCGAGCGCTCGACCAGAAGCGCCTGCTTGTCGAGGTAGTGATGCAAGTGGAGCTTGAAGGGCACGGCCTGCTCGCATCTGAGATTGCCGCCGAGCTGATCGCCCTTCTCGCATAGGATGACCTCGTGGCCGAGCTCGGCGGCGGTAATCGCCGCCTGCATTCCGCCCACGCCTCCGCCGGCGACGAGAACCTTCTTGAGCTTGTTCGGAACAGGGTTGTGGAAGAGCTCGGACTCGTTGCCGACGACGGGGTTGATGGCGCAGTAAAAGATTCCGCTGGCCGTGCTGCGCGAGAAGCAGGTGAAGCAGCGGAAGCACTTGTTGATCTCATCCTCCTTGCCCATGCGCACCTTGTTCGGAAAGTCCGGCTCGGCAAGCGACTCCCTGCCTAGCATGACGAAATCCGCTTGGCCGGTTGCAAGGATCTCCTCCATCTGCTCTGGCTCGCAAAGCGCGCCCACCGTGGAGATAAGCGAGGTGGATACCGCCTTCTTGCAGGCAGCAGCGTATTTGACGTTGACACCGTCGGGCAAAAACATCATCGGATGGGTGACCATCGCCGCTTCGTCGTATTCGTGATGACCGACTGAGACGTTGATGATGTCGGCGAGGCCATCGAGCGCCTTGGCGATGCGCACGCCTTCATCCATGTCATATCCGCCGGGAAGCAGCTCCTCGCCGCTGATCCTGATGTCGATGGGCATCCTGCCGATCTTCTTGCGAATTGCTTCGATGACGGCGATCGGGAACCTCATCCTGTTCTCGAAGGAGCCGCCCCACTCGTCGGTGCGCTTGTTGTCGCGCTCGGAGATGAACTGATGCAGCAGCCAGCCATGGCCGCCATGGATCGAGATCTGCTTGAATCCGCAGTTGCGCGCGAACGTTGCTGCATCGGCATAGAACCCGATGAGTCTCTCGATCCACTCGGCATCGCCCATGCGAACCTCGACGCCATCGGCGCGCACGCCCTCCCAGTTGCCGTAGACGAAGTTGCCGCCCTCGTAGGGCATGGAGTTCTGGCCTCCGTGGTTGAGCTCGATTGCGGGAACCGCGCCATGCCTGGCGATCGCGTTGGCCGTGCGTGTAAGCCCCACCCTGCCGGCGATAGTCGAACCGTCGAGCTGGAACGGATGGCTGAATCCGGTTGCCTTGTCGGTCATCATGTCGCCGACGCAAACGGACGAGAAGCCGCCCATGGCCTTCATCTCGTAGAAGTAGGTGGCGTCGTTTTCGAGGTAGTTGCGAGCATCGAGCTTATAGATGTCCTGCGGCGATGCGAAGATCCTGTTCTTGTAGAACGTTCCCTGCACTACGATGGGCTCGAATAGATGGGTGTACTTCATCGCGATTCCTTCCTTGCGAGCGGATTTCCAACTCGTGTTCACAGCTCCTAATGATAAGGCACGCAGCCCGCATCCACATTGCCAATTTGAATCGAAGATCGCCTTATGCGCCACACCGAGCTTACCCATCATCGCCGTTGCCCGCAGCGCGAATCACGCATGCTTGCCAACGATTCGCATTGGTCTATACTCTTACTGTATGTTCAGGGCGAGGTGAAACTCCTCACTGGCGGTGATGCGCTTAAAGGCGACGAGTCCGC
>JAFWGD010000004.1 GCA_017515355.1 Coriobacteriales bacterium | reverse complement strand
GGTCTGCGGCCTCATGGAAGCCGCGAATGTCAAGCGAGTCGAAGAGGTAGAGGATGCCGACATCGTCATCTTCATGACCTGCTGCGTGCGAGAGAATGCCGATACGCGCGTCTTCGGGCAGATAGCCTCGATGAAGAACCTGCCCATCCGATTCGGCTCGCAGCTGGGCACGCGTTTGGTGGCGGTTGGAGGCTGCATCGGGCAGCGAGACGGCGGCAAGCTCATCGAGAGCTTCCCCAACATCGACGTCGTCTTCGGCACCCATAACATAGAGGAGCTTCCGGAGCTGCTCGCGCAGGCGATTGCATGCGCCAAGCCGCAGCTTTCGCTAATCGACGACAGGGTGCCCTACGACTCCTCATTCCCGACAGTTCGCGAGAGCAGATTCCAGGCGTGGCTGCCTATCATGAAGGGTTGCAACAACTTCTGCTCGTACTGCATCGTTCCCTACGTTCGCGGAAGGGAGATGAGCCGCTCGATCGAGGAGGTCATCGCGGATGCGCAGACTCTGGTGGATGATGGGGTGCGCGAGATCACGCTGCTCGGGCAAAACGTCAACTCCTATGGCCGCGACATCTACGGCAACCCGAGGTTCGCTGAGTTGCTGCGCGCAGTGGGGGAGACCGGAATAGAGCGCCTGAGGTTTTTGACCAGCCACCCGAAGGACCTCACCGACGAGACCATCGAGGCCATGGCGACCGTCGATTCGATAATGCCCTTCCTGCACCTGCCGGTCCAATCCGGCTCCGATAAGGTGCTCGCAGACATGAATCGCAGGTACACCGCGGAGCATTATCTCGGAATCATCGACAAGCTCAAGGCTGCTGTGCCGGGCATCGCGTTCTCAACCGACATAATCGTCGGATACCCTATGGAGACCGAGGCCGACTTCCTCGATACCATGGCAATCGTCGACGAGGTCGGTTATTCCCAGGCGTTCACCTTCATCTACTCCAAGCGCGATGGAACCCCCGCCGCCGAGATGGAGAACGTCTCGACCCGCGAGGAGATCCAGGATCGCTTCGACAGGCTGGTCGAGGTGGTTCAGCGTGGAGCCTACGATGCGAATCAAGTCGACAAGGGCAAGGTCGTCAAGGTGCTGGTCGAAGGGCTCTCCAAGCGCGACGAGACCAAGCTTTCGGGACGTAGCGAGAAGAACCAGACGGTCCACTTCGACTGTCCTGCGGACATCGAGCCCGAGCAGATGGTCGGCCGCATCGTCGAGGTGAGGGTCGATCTCGCGCGCACCTGGTACCTCAGCGGCGAACTGGTCGGACAGCCATGGTAGCCGATTTTCCAAGGCCGAACGCTCAAGGCCTTGCAGCCCTCATAGCCGAATCGATTTCCGAGAGCGGCGCGCCTGTAGTGGCGATAGTCGGATCCACTGGAGTGGGGAAGTCCGCAGTTGCCGACGCGCTAGCGCTCATGATCGATGGCGAGATAGTCTCGGCTGACTCCATGCAGATCTACCGCGGGATGGATATCGGAACGGCCAAGGTTCCCGAGGACAGCCGACCCGTCCCATACCACTGCATCGACATAGTCGATCCCGACGAGACCTTCTCTGCCGCGAACTTCCAGCATGTGGCACGCGAGGCAATCGATTCGATCCTGGCGCGCGGCAGAAAGCCGATAGTATGCGGTGGTACCGGCTTGTACGTGCGGGCAGCGCTCGACGTGATGAACTTCCCAGCGGGGGAACAGGAGGACAACCCGGTTAGAAGCAGGTACACCGCAATCTACGAGGAGCACGGCGCGCAATACCTTCACGACATGCTAGCCGAGATCGACCCCGAGAGCGCTGCGCTCATCCATCCCAACAACGTGCGCAGGACCATCCGCGCCTTCGAGATGCTCGACGAGGGCATCTCCTACGCGAAGCAGAACGAGGGAATGAGGGTGTTCACACCCTTCTACGCTTGCGATTACTTCGGTCTCGCCATGAACCGCGAACTGCTCTACGAGCGAATCGACGCTCGCGTCGACGAGATGATGGAATCGGGTTTGATGGACGAGTGCAGGGCGCTCGTCGAGAGCGGATTCGCCGATGCGCTCACTTCCAGGCAGGCGATAGGCAACAAGGAGCTCATCGATGCGCTGCGCGGCAGGTGCACGGTGGACGAGGCGGTGGAACTCATCAAGCGCTCCACGCGGCGCTACAGCAAGCGCCAGGGCACTTGGTTCAGGCGAGATCCCAGGATCAGGTGGATCGATGTGCTCACAGGGGAGTTCGTATGACGCAGGGACGCACAACGACCTTCGAGGCGGGTTCCGCGTTCGAGGCCGAACGCGAGCGTGCGGTTCTCGTCGGAATCGATCGGGGCAATCCCGAGTGGCCCGTCGAGGAGTCGCTGGCCGAACTCGAGAGGCTCGCAGATACCGCTGGCGCAGAGACGGTGGCCACAACCTACCAGAGGCTCGCCTCGCCCAATCCCAAGACGTTCATCGGCTCGGGAAAGGCAGAGGAGGTGGCGCAGCTGGTCAAGGCCAACGATGCGCAGGTCGTCATCTTCGACGACGAGCTCTCCCCATCCCAGCAGGCCAACCTCGAGCGCGCGATCCCAGGCGCGAAGATCATCGATCGAACCGCGCTCGTCCTCGACATCTTCTCCCTGCATGCAGTGACTCGCGAAGGTCGCCTGCAGGTTCGCCTCGCTAAGAACCAATACCTGTATCCAAGGCTGCGCGGCATGTGGGCGCATCTCGCATCCAACAGGATGGGCGGAGGCGTGGGCTCGCGCTTCGGTGAGGGCGAGAGCCAGCTCGAGGTCGACAGGCGAATGGTGCGCAAGCGCATAGACCGAATCAAGAAGGAGCTCGCCAAGCTCGAGTCGGACAGGGACAACCAACGCAAGGCGAGGCTTCGCCAGGGGATGAGCCGGGTCAGCCTCGTCGGCTACACCAACGCAGGCAAGTCGACTCTGATCAACCGCCTCACGGGCGCCGACGTGCTCGCCACAGACAGGCTCTTCGCCACGCTCGATTCGACGACGCGCAAGCTCGTTTTGCCAGAGGGCCGCACCGTCACGATCACCGACACCGTCGGGTTCATCCAGAAGCTTCCGACGACGCTGGTCGAGGCGTTCAAGTCCACCCTCGACGAGATCTCCGACTCCGACCTCATGCTCATCGTCCTCGATGCCTCATCGACGAAGATGGAGTCGCAGTACCAGGCGGTCCTCGACATCCTCGAGCAGATCGGCGCGCAAAGCATCCCGTCGATCACCGTGCTCAACAAGATGGATCTGCTCGATTCAGACGAGCGCGAGGTCATGACGGCCAGGTATCCGATGGCGTGTGCGATAAGCGCGGAGTTGGGGCAGGGGATAGACGAGCTGGTCGAAAGGATCTCCCAGGTTTGCAGCGATTCCGACGCTACGCTCAACCTCGTGATTCCCTTCGAGCGGGGAGATCTCATCAGCCTTGCGCACAGCAAGTGCACGATAGTGGCTCAGCGCTACGAGGAAGATGGGCTGCACTTGAGCCTGAAGTGCCCAAAGCACCTGCAGGCCAGCTTCGCGGACTTCGCGGAGCTGGGCTAGGGCTGCTATTCCTCGATCTCGACTTCGACTGGCTGCTCGTCTTCGGTGGGCTCTACGATGACGGTCTTCACCGTGCATGCGTAGATGATGTTCGCCAAGCCTCCGATGGCGATTGCGAAACCCACGACGAAGACCTCGGAGAGCGCAACCTCGTACGGGAAGGCGATCATGATGATTCCGAGGATCGCGGCAATGGCACCGCCGATCAGCGCGAGATACCAGTTCCTGTTGATGCTCCTGTAGACGAGCGACATGATGATGACTATCACGCCGTCTACGGTGACGAGAACCCCTGTGAGAAACGGCATGATCGAGACGAAGGTCTCCATCTTCACGATGAAGGCGATTCCGAGGACGATGGCGACGACGTTCTTGAAGATCGAGGTGATGTCGATCTCGACGATCTCTCCGCTCCTCTTCTTGTAGAACAGCTTGACGATGCCGACTATCCCCACTGCGAGCAGGCCGATTCCCAGTATCGTGCAGACCATGCTCATCACGGCGCCAGGCCATACCATCACCACGATGCCAAGGATTATCATGGCGATTCCAAGCGCCAGGCCGTTTCTCAAGGCTTCCTTCATCTTCTCGCTCCGTTTCATGGGCCTTGCCGGCGCTCGATCGGCACCGAGGCTGTAGAATTGTCTATGCAATCTCGATTCTAGCATTAGCGAGTTGGATATGGGCAGAGATGACGTTTCGGGCAAGGATACGCTGAAGCTCAAGGTGGCTCTGGTTTCGGATGGCGCGCAGCCGCCCGAGCCTGGAGTTCCATCGGCTGCGGTGGCTTTTCGGGCAAGCGAGTCTGCGACGCTCGGTCCGCTGGAGCGCCGCCTCATCTCGACCGGCACCTCGATCGCGTTGCCAGGCGACTACGCGGGCTTCGCGATCCCGATGCGCGAGATGGCCTCGCAAGGGCTTAGATTCGCGAATTCGCCAGGGCTCATAGACAACGGATATAGAGGCGATGTCGCATTCGTATGCACGAACATGGATGCCGAATCGTCCCTATGCATAGAGGAGGGCCAGACGATCGGCTGGATAATCGTTCGCGATGCGCTGCATTGCGATGTCGTCCAGGTTGAAGGTGGGGGCGTGGTTCAGATGGATGGAAAGCTTGCGATCAAGCCGCTATGCGAGGGTCTCGAGACGGTGATGTACGCCCATGAGAGAGACAACGGCCTCGACCTGCGCTCTGCGCTCGATGTGGAGATAGCGCCCCTGGAGCGCGTTGAGATCCCATTCGGCATCGGAGTTCGCATTCCGCAGGGTTGCATCGGATTCATCCAGCCGAGAAGCGGCCTTTCCCTGCGCGAGGGGCTCTCGATCGTCGACAGCCCTTCGGTGGTCTCGACCGCATCCATCGACGAGGAGCTCTCGGCGATCTTCATCAACCTAGATCCGAAGCGTGCGATCTCGATAGGGAGAGGGGAGCGCATCGCGCAGCTCGTCATCTCGAGCGTTCCAGACCTCGAGGTAGAGATTGTCGACGCGCTCGACGATACCTCGCGCAGCTCGATGGGCTTCGGCTCTAGCGGCAAATAGCCTGAAACTGCGATGATGAAATGAAATGCGGCTGGATTCGCAACGAACCCAGCCGCATCGCTTTGCTTATCGGAGGAGGGGGCTACTTCGAATCGATGGTCGGAATATCCCTGTCCTCCTTCTCGTCGAGGTTCTTGTCGTAGACGTAATGCTTCGTCTCGCGGGAGATCAGACCGGCGAGCGCCCAGACCGCGATGACGTTGGGGACGACCATCAATCCGTTCATGACATCCGCGAAGTCCCAGGCAAGGCTTGCGATCGCCGCATCGCCGCCGATGGCGCCGAGGATGATGAAGATGATGAAGAGGACCTGGTAGGGCTTGATGGCCTTCTTGCCGAAGAGATAGGCAACGACGCGGTTGCCGTACCAGCTCCAGCCGAGCATCGTCGTGTAGGAGAAGAGAACCATGCCGACGATGAGGACGGCCGGACCGAACAGAGGAACCTGGCCGAAACAGGCGACCGTGAGCTGGAGGCCCTTGGCGAATCCACCAGCAGTGTAGGTGGCGGCGATCGAGCCAGCGGTTCCGGGGTCGGTTGCGAGCATCGAGGAGATCAGGGTGATTCCGGTGATCGCGCAGACGATGACGGTGTCCCAGAAGGTGCCGGTCATCGAAACGAGAGCCTGACGTGCAGGGTTGCGGGTAACTGCGTTGGCGGAAGCCAGCGGTGCGGAACCCATTCCGGATTCATTCGAGAAGAGACCGCGGGCCGCGCCGTAGCGCATTGCCTGCATGACCGCGAATCCAGCTCCGCCTCCGAAGAGCGCCGTCGGGGTGAATGCGCAGACGACGATGTACTTGATGGCGGGGCCGATGTAGGCGTAGTTCATGCAGATGATGGCGAGGCAGCAGAGAACGTAGAAGATCGCCATGAAGGGGACGAGCTTCTCGCATACCTTGGAGATGGAGCGGATGCCGCCTAGGACGACGATTCCGACGAGGACCGCCATGATCAGGCCGATCGCCCAGATCGGGACGTTGGCGTACTCGGTGATGATTCCGCACACGGAGTTCGACTGGACCGCGCCGCCGATTCCAAACGATGCAAGAGCGGCGAAGAGCGCGAACAGGATCGCGACGACCTTGGCCCACTTCTTCTTGGGGAAGCCGTTCTCGAGAGCGTACATCGCTCCGCCGAGCATGTCGCCTGCGTGGTCCTTGACCCTGAAGCGCAGGGAGATGAAGCTCTCCGCGTACTTGGTAGCGATTCCGAAGACGCCGATGATCCACATCCAGAAGACCGCGCCAGGTCCGCCGCTGACGATTGCGGTGGCGACACCGACGATGTTACCGGTGCCGATCGTAGCCGAGAGCGCGGTTGTCAGTGCGCCGAACTGGCTGATGTTTCCCTCGCCGTCCATGTCCTTAGCGAAGCTCAGCTTGATTCCCAAGCCGATCTTGCGTTGGATTCCGCGGGTGCGGATGGTCATGTAGATGTGTGTGCCTACCAGAATGATGATGAGTGGGAATCCCCACACGATTCCATCAATGGTTCCGATAGCACTGCCGAGACCTGCAATGAATCCTTCCATCGTCAACCTCTCTTCACTTGACTGTGCAATCTGCTTGCTGGCTTTGCGGTAGATGCATAATCCCTGCAGAAGCAGAACTTGTTAGCATTGTAATAAACAATCTTGCATTTCTGCTCGGATATATGCATCGTATCTCGCGCGCACTAAACAATTTAATAAAGTATTAACGGAAACCGATCATACGCAAAAGCGACTTTGTCGGTGAAAAAACCATATCGATTTCCCTTCGGAATGATTCTCTACACCTGCATTGCCTTTTCGAAGGCCGTCTTCACCGCGTTTCCCAGGTTTCCGCCGCGTCCCTTGCCAGAGCAATCGCCGATCCTATAGCACTTCGGGAAGGCTTTCTCGAAGGCCTCGTAGGCCTCGGTG
>JAFWGD010000211.1 GCA_017515355.1 Coriobacteriales bacterium | reverse complement strand
GTTGCCCACCACAGATCTCGAGATCGTGCGCGAAACGCCCACGACCATCGTCGCCGACGCGCATGATGGCATGGGCATGGTAGCCAGCTACCACGTCATGGAAAAACTCCTCGAGAAGGCGAAAGCCTACGGCATGGCCGGTGGCGCCATACGCAACTCCACCCACTACGGCATTGCAGGATACTGGGCCACGATGGCCAGCAACGAGGGCATGGTGGGCATCACGGGCACCAACGCCCGCCCCTCCATCTCCCCCACGTTCGGCGTCGAGAACATGATGGGCACGAATCCCCTCACCATCGCGCTTCCCACCGACGAGGAGTTCCCGTTCTGCATCGACTGCGCCACATCCATCGTCCAGCGCGGGAAGATCGAGTACTACGCCCGCAGCGGCAAGCCGACGCCTGCAGGCATGGTCGTGGCACAGGACGGCTCGACCGTCACCGATTCCAAGGAAATCCTCAAGATGCTGGTCGACGGCTCGGCAGCCCTCGCTCCCCTTGGCGGTGGCCCGGGTGACGAGATGTGCGGATACAAGGGCTACGGTTACGCAGCTGCCGTCGAGATCCTCTCGGCTGCACTCGCGGGCGGCGAGTTCATGAAGGCGCTCACAGGAGTAGCCGAAGACGGCTCCCCGCAGATGTTCCACCTCGGACATTTCTTCTTCGTAGTAGATCCCGACGCTTTCGTAGGACGCGACACATTCCGAAAGATTGCCGGCGATATCTGCCGAGAGCTGCGCGCATCCAAGAAGGCTCCTGGCTACGACCGCATCTACACCGCAGGCGAGAAAGAGTACCTTGCCTGGCTCGACCGCAAGGACAAAGGCGTGCCGGTCGGAGAAGCGGTCCAGAAGGAGTTCATCGAGCTGCGCGATAGGCTCGGCCTTGATTACCGCTTCCCGTTTGAATAGGGTAGTTGGACACAGAAACAGAATTCGTTAGGCAGTCGGTGGAGAGCGTCACTGCGTTCTCCACCGATTTTCTCTATAGAAGTTTTCCACCGCATACCACTTTTGGTGCAATTTCATTATGATGGATACCATCTACGTAGCTCCGTACGCGGATAATGGGTTTTAGGAAAGCGAAAGGTGCATCATGGCAAATCTCGATCTGAGCGTATATGGGATCACTGACGTCAAGGAGGTCGTTTACAATCCTTCCTTCGAGCAGCTGTTCGAAGAGGAGATGAATCCCGAGCTCGAGGGCTTCGACAAGGGTTATCTCAGCGAATTGGGCGCAGTGAACGTCTTCACCGGCGAGTTCACCGGCCGCTCTCCCAAGGACAAGTACATCGTCATGGACGAGACCTCGAAGGACACCGTCTGGTGGACGACCGAGGGCTATCCCAACGACAACCACCCCATGACCGAAGAGACCTGGACGGCGATGAGGGACATCGCCATCAAGCAGCTCTGCGGCAAGCGCCTGTTCGTAGTGGACTGCTTCTGCGGTGCGAATGCCGACTCTCGCCTGGCCGTTCGCTTCATCATGGAAGTTGCCTGGCAGGCCCATTTCGTCAAGAACATGTTCATCATTCCCACCGACGAGGAATTGGCAAACTTCAAGCCCGACTTCGTCTGCTACAACGCCGCGAAGGCGAAGGTCGAGAACTACAAGGACTTCGGCCTGAATTCCGAAACTTGCGTTGCGTTCAACGTCACGAGCAAAGAGCAGGTCATCATCAACAC
>JAFWGD010000019.1 GCA_017515355.1 Coriobacteriales bacterium | reverse complement strand
TGCACGCTTGCGCGATGTTGGAAACCTGCGCCACGGGCACTCGCAGGAGCGCTCCAGCGGATGATTTGTAGGCTCCTGCGGTGATCTGGACACTGCGCCTGTTGGGAATGATCACGCCTGCAGCGCCGAGAACCTCCGCGCTGCGGATAATCGCACCGAGGTTGCCGACGTCGGTGATGTGGTCGAGGACGTAGACCAGCGCCGCATCCTTGCCTGCGCAGCTTATGATGATCTCCTCGATGGTCGAGTAGTCGAATGGCCGCGATATGGCGATGACGCCCTGATGGTTGAGCCCCGGCGCCTTGGTCTCGATAACCTTGCGGTTGACGTACTCGAGCTTGATGCCCTGCTTCTCGGCGCGCGCCGAGATCTGATCGAGGGCATCGCCTCCCTGCGATCCCTGCGCGATCATGACCCTCTTGAGAGGGACGTCGGTCTCCATCGCCTCGAGGACGGCCCTGCGCCCTACGATGATGTCGGAGGCCGGCTTGGAATCGCGACGCTCGTTGGTGCGCTTGTCGTCGCGCGGGGCGCTCCCCTGGCGGGAGCCAGTGCCCTGCTTTCCGCGATAGCCGCCCTGCTTGCTAGAATCGCCGCGTGCCCCGCGACCACCTTGATTGCCGTTCCTGCCGCGTGCCTGCCCTGCATTGCGCCCTCTGGCGCCTGCAGAGCCTTTGGTCTGACGGTTTCCCCTGGTCCCTGCCATCTTCATCAGCCGCCATAGGAGAGTCTGCTGCCAGCAGCGGTATCCTCAACCGCAAAGCCCATGGCGGAAAGTCCGTCACGGATGGCATCGGCAGTGCCCCAGTCCTTGGCTTTTCGGGCCTCGGCGCGCTTGGAGATGATCGCCTCGCCAGCTGCGAGCATGTCATCGCCCTCATAGCCTGCAACCTCCTTGGCGAATGCCAGGAGCTCTACAGGCCAACCTGCGGTCTCATCGGACTCCTCGGCCATATCGATGCCGAAGCGTCCCATGAGGTCGATGATCGCGTCATAGGCCTTCTGAGCTGCCGTGACCTCGCCGGCTCCGGAGAGTCCGTCGGCTATGAAGCCATTGACCGCTCCGACGATGGAGAAGACCTCGCCGAGAGCTGCGGCGGTGTTGAAGTCGTCGTCCATGTGCGCGACGTAGGACTCGACACCTGCAGAGACTGCAGCATCGAGCTTCTCGATTGCAGCTGCATCCGCCTCTGCGGAGAGATCGGCGTGCTCGATTTCCCAAACGATGTTGCGCAGGGTGTTGGCGATGCGCTCGTAAGAGCTCGCAGCCTCGTCGAGACGCTGCTTGGAGTAGTCCATAGGAGAGCGATAGTGGGTCTGGAGCATCAGGAAGCGAAGCACCCTCGCATCGAGATTGGAGAGCACGTCCTTGAGCAGCAAGAAGTTGTTGAGCGACTTGCTCATCTTCTCGTTGTCGATGAGCAGCATGCCGCCGTGCATCCAGTAGTTGCAGAATGTGACGTTGCTGCAGCATTCGGACTGCGCGATCTCGTTCTCGTGGTGCGGAAAGACGAGGTCGACGCCACCGCCATGGATGTCGAACGGCTGCCCGAGGTACTTGGCGGACATGGAGGAGCACTCGATGTGCCAGCCAGGTCGGCCCTTGCCCCATGGGCACTCCCAATACGGCTCTCCTGGCTTGGCGGCCTTCCAGAGAGCGAAGTCGAGGGGATCGTGCTTCTTGGGGTCGACGTCGAAGCGAGTGCCGCTGAGCAGCTCATCGACGGTGCGCCCGGAGAGCTTGCCATACTCGGGGAACGTCTTGATCGAGAAGTAGACGTCGCCCTCGGCCTCGTAGGCGTGTCCGTTGGCGATCAGCGTCTCGATCGTCCCGATCATCGCATCGATCTCCTTCGTGGCGTAAGGACGAATCGTCGGGGGCATCACGCCCAGGTCATCCATCGCCTTGATGAAGGCGTTCGAGTATTCCTCGGCTACCTCAGCGGCGGTCCTCCCCTCCTCGTTGGCCCTGTTGATGATCTTGTCATCGACGTCCGTGATGTT
>JAFWGD010000210.1 GCA_017515355.1 Coriobacteriales bacterium | reverse complement strand
CTTTCTGCACCGAAGCCTCTCGCGAGCGCGTCGTCGCGGTCTACTCGAACGACGGCCCCGGCTTCAACAGCTCGATTGCCGATTCGGATGAGTACAATTCGATTCTTGGCAAGGCCAAGCTCTTCATTCCGGAATTCTCGATAGTAGGGATCCTGCTCTCGAACAAGATGCCACGCGAGGTGATCAAGAGCGACGGCACCGGGAAGGGGCAGCACAATCCCTTCACGTGGCAGGTTCTCGGGCCTTCCTTCGAACCCGCAGACAAGCAGGCGGGTTCGAGCGTTGTGGTCTCCGAGACGCTCGATCGCTGGCTCGATTCCCTTGACACGGAGCAGCGCCAGAACCTGGTCGACACCATATTCGATTCGCTCGAGGCTTCTGGTGCCGACACCCTCTCCGAGATCAAGGAGAGCCCGTTGGAGTCTTACAACGCCGTGCTCAGAGCGGTGCTTTCACGCGATGAGGAGTCTCGCGGTGGTTTCATGGATACGCTCAAGTTGCTTGTATCCACTGGCAAGGATGTCATGGTGGAAGAGACCAAGAGCAATCTGCTGGAGCTTTTCGAGATAGCGGCGCGATCGCAGGTGCAGTCGTTTTTGCTGATGCGTCCGGGACCTCCTTCGATCTAGCCAGCTGCTTAGGATGTGAGAGATGGATCGTAGCAAGAAGATAATTCAAACAAGCATCGTCGGCATTGCGGCAAACGTGCTGCTGTCTGCATTCAAGATGGCCGTCGGTTTGATCTCGAACTCCATCGCCATCGTGCTGGACTCGATCAACAACCTCTCCGATGCGCTCTCCTCGGTGATCACCATCATCGGCGCGAAGATCGCAGGGAAGAAGCCTGACAAGCAGCATCCGTTCGGCCATGGGCGCTTCGAATACATCGCGGCGAGCGTCATCGCGTTGATCATCCTCTATGCTGGCATCACCTCGTTCATAGAGTCGGTCAAGCGCATCATCACCCCCGCGCTTCCAGACTACTCCGCCACCGCGCTGATAATCGTTGCAGTTGCCGTAATCATCAAGTTCCTCCTCGGCAAGTATGTCGAGCGCACGGGCAAGTCGATCAACTCAAGTGCGCTCATCGCCTCGGGCAAGGATGCCATCCTCGACTCCGCCGTATCGCTGTCCACGCTTCTGGCTGCGGGGATCTTCCTGATCTGGGGAATCAGCACCGAGGCATATCTTGCCGCGATCATCGCTCTTCTTCTCGTCAAGACCAGCGTCGACATACTGCGCGAGACCATAGCGCAGATCCTTGGCGAGCGCGCCGAGGGCGAGTTGACGAGGAGAGTCAAGGACATAGTCTCTGAATTCGATCAGGTCTATGGGGTCTACGACCTCATTTTGCACAATTACGGGCCAGATACCTACGTGGGTTCCGTTCACATCGAAGTTCCAGATGTCATGTCGGTCGCCGAGCTCGACAAGCTCGAACGAGACATCGCAGAACGCGTTTACGTTGCTGAGGGCGTGATTCTTGCCGGTATCAGCGTCTATGGGCGCAACACCACCAACGAAGACGCAATCGAAACGCGCAACGTCATACGCAAGATCGTCATGTCGCACGAATATGCGCTTCAGTTCCACGGTTTCTACATCGACGAGGAGCGCAAGCTGATCCAGTTCGATGTAGTCGTCGACTTCTCTCTCGATGACAAGGCGCAGGCGTGCGCGGATCTGGTTGCAGAGGTCAAGGCGGTCTAT
>JAFWGD010000209.1 GCA_017515355.1 Coriobacteriales bacterium | reverse complement strand
CCATGAAGTGCCCGGGCTGCAAGCGGAATATCCCCTTGAACATCGTCTCGGGCAGCACGCTGTACTGGAAGCTGAGGTAGTGGTCCAACGCCTCCTCATTGAAGGCCTTCTCATAGCCCGGAAACGTCAGAATCGCCTTGGCCTTTGATGCGTAGACCAAGCCTGCATCTGTCATCGCATAATAGAAGGGCTTGATGCCGAAGAAGTCGCGCGCGCCGAAGAGGCGCTGCTTGGCGCTGTCCCATATGACGAATGCGAACATGCCGCGCAGGCGCGAGAGCATGTCGTAGCCATACTCTTCGTATGCGTGCACCAGGCATTCGGTGTCTGAGTCGTTCGCGAAGACGTGCCCGTGCTCGATGAGCTCGGCGCGTATCTGGCGATAGTTGTAGATTTCGCCGTTGAACGTGACGACGATATCGCCAGTCTCGTTGGCCATAGGTTGGTGGCCGTTGGCAAGATCGATGATGGCGAGCCTGCGGAAGCCAAGAGCTGCGGAACCGTTGAAGTAGCTGCCCTCCTCGTCAGGTCCGCGATGGGCTATCGAATCCATCATCGCCTTCAAGGCGCTTTGCGGCTCTTCGACATCGGCAACGAATCCAACGATCCCGCACATGATATGTTCTCCTGTTTCGTTCTTGCGCGACCAGAGCTCCCCAGTACTGACGGCGCTATATCTGGGTTACTGCAGTGCAGCCTGGCCGGCTGCAAGCCTTGCAAGAGCTACACGGTAAGGCGAGCAGGACACGTAGTCCAATCCGCTCTTCTGGAGCTTCTTGATCGAATCCGGGTCGCCTCCATGCTCGCCGCAAATGCCGATCGTGAGGTTCTCGTTTGCACCGCGTCCAAGCTCGACGGCCATGTTGACGAGCTTCACGACGCCGTCGTCGATCGTCTCGAACGGGTTGACCTTGATGATTCCGCGCTTGAGGTAGGTCGGGATGAACTTGGCCTCGACATCATCGCGCGAGAATCCGAGCGTGGTCTGCGTGAGGTCGTTGGTGCCGAAGCTGTAGAAGTCTGCGACCTGGGCGATCTCGTCGGAGGTGACGGCCGCACGCGGCAGCTCGATCATCGTGCCGACCGGAATCTCCAGCTCCACGCCGTACTCCTCGGCAACCTGGGCGACTACCTCCTCCACCTCTTCGCGCATCAACTTGAGCTCGCTGACCATCGCGACGAGCGGGATCATGATCTCAGGCTGCGGATTGAGCCCCTTCTTCTTGAGCTCTGCGGCAGCGGTTGCGATGGCGCGCGCCTGCATGGCAGGAAGCTCGGGATAGAGGATTCCAAGGCGACATCCGCGCAGTCCGAGCATCGGGTTGGCCTCGGTCATGCCATCGATCTGCGCGAGGAGCTTGGTCTTCGCGGCGATCTCGTCGGCTGGTGCGCCCTGGCACTCCATTCGCGCGATCTCGACCTCGAGGGCGCGCGGGTCGTCGAGGAACTCATGCAGCGGCGGATCGAGGAGCCTGACGATGACCGGCAGGCCATCCATCGCCTCGAACATGCCCAGGAAGTCGCCGGTCTGCGCTGCGAGCAGGTCGGCCAGCGCCTTCTGCTTGACGCTCTCGTCCTCGGTGAGGATGAAGCTCTGGATGATGGCCTTGCGCTCGCCGAGGAACATGTGCTCGGTGCGGCACAGTCCGATGCCGGTGGCGCCGAAATCGCGAGCGAGCTGCGAGTCCTCGGGGTTGTCGGCGTTGGCGCGAACCTTCATCGTCGCAACCTCGTCCGCCCAGTTGAGCAGCGTCTCGAGGTCGCCGGAAAGGGTCTGCTCGACCAGCTCGACGGTGCCGAGGACCACCTTGCCAGTGGTGCCGTCGATCGAGATCATATCGCCCTCGTGCAGAACGATGTCGGTGCCTGTGACGGCCGCCTCCTTCTTCTCGGCATCGATCTTGAGGACGTCGACGCCGCATACGCAGGGCGTGCCCATGCCGCGCGCGATGACGGCCGCGTGGGAGGTCTTGCCGCCGTGGCTGGTGAGGATGCCCTCTGCCGCGATCATGCCCTTGAGGTCGTCCGGGGTGGTCTCCCAGCGAACGAGAACGGTCTTGATGCCCTGTTCGGCCTTGGCAACCGCGTCATCCGCGGAGAACACTACCTCGCCAACTGCGGCGCCTGGAGACGCGTTCATGCCGGTGGCGAGCACCTCGTACTTGGCGTTCTTGTCGAACTGCGGGTGCAGCAGCTGATCGAGCTGCTGCGGAT
>JAFWGD010000018.1 GCA_017515355.1 Coriobacteriales bacterium | reverse complement strand
GGGCTGCTCTTGCAGTTGCTGGCGCCGGCGCCGATGGCTCGGTGGCGCTGCCTTCGTCCGACTACGAGTCGAGCGCTCTGCCCGAGGGCGCCATCGAGGATTTCGAGGCGCAGCTCGATGCCATCGTTGAGGGCGGATCGCCTGCGGAGTCGCCCGATGAGGTGGAGGAGATACTCGACGCCGAGGTGGTCGAAGAGCCCGAGCCCTCGCTGGAGGCCGAGGCCGCCGAAGAGGTGCTGCAGGCTCCTGAAGCCGTTGAGGCGCCAGATTCCGAGGTCGACGAGTAAGTTACGGCGCAAACCCGAAACATGCCTTAGAACGCAACGAGAGCGCCCAGAGGGGCGCTCTCGCTCGCTTTTCCGTACTTGCTTGGCCCGCTATTGAGCGCCAGCGATTTCCTCGATCAGCCTTCCGAGCATCGGCTCGAACTTCACGCCGTACCAATGCTCCTTGTCGTCGACAGTGTTCTCGATGCACATCACGACGAAGTCGGCTGCACCGCTTGCCGCCTCGACGATCGAGAAGCCGTTGAGATAGAGCCCGACGAATGCCGACGCGTAGACGTCTCCCGTGCCATGGCAGCCCTTCGAGATGCGCTTGTGGCGGTAGTAGCTCGAGATGTCGCCATCGTAGACGCAGACTCCGGTGGTCTCCTCGTCGTAGCCCACGCCGGTGAGGACGACGCTTCCGGCGCCGAGCTCGAGGACCTTCTCGAGCAGCTCGTCGATCCATGCGCGGTCATAGCTATCCCTGTAGGGCGTTCCCGTGAGGAAGCACGCCTCGGTGATGTTGGGAAGCACTATGTCGGCTTTGGCGCATAGGCCCTTCATCGCCTCGACGTAGGCATCGTCGAAGGCGGGGTAGAGCTTGCCGAGGTCGGCCATCGCGGGGTCGATCGCGATGAGCGCGCCGGGCTTGGCAAGCTCATCGATGATGTCGATCGTAGAGGCTATCTCGTTGATTCCGCCGAGGTAGCCCGTGTAGATCGCCTCGAACGAGATTCCCTCGCTCTTCCAGTGCGCCGCGATCTGCGGGATGTCCTCGGAGAGGTCGCGGCAGGTGAATCCGGTGAAGCCGCCGGTATGCGTGGACAGCACGGCAGAGGGGATGATACAGGTTTCGAACCCGCATGCCGAGAGGATCGGGAGGGCAACCGTGAGCGAGCATTGCCCGAAGCACGAGATGTCCTAAATCGTTAGAATGCGCTTGTAACTTGCGTTTGCCATGCTATCACCTTCCTTAGGTCGCTATGCCGCCTTGCCACCCCGAAACGCCACGGGGAGGATGTCATCGAGGTTGTCGACGTCGTCGAAGTCGAGGCCGCCGCCATCGCCGTTGCCGAACTGCTCGAAGAAGTCGCCCTGGTTCTTATAGCCGGAGAAGTCGGGCCAGCTGAACTTGACGTCGCCGGTTTTGAATTCATCGACTGCATATACGATGGTGAACGGAATCGATTCGCTCGAGCCCATGGCGGTGCCGTCGATCTCCATGTCCCATAGGAACTCGAAGGTCTCGAAGTTGCCGCTGGAGTCGAGAGTGAACGTGATCCTCGGCTTCTGACCCTTGACCAGGCTGCCGATCGCCTGCATGGCTTGCGCCGTTTCGCTGGGATCGGTCGACTCGTCCAGCTTCGCCAGCGCTCCCATCGTGTCGCTGAGGTAGCCCATCACATCGAACTCGAGCTCGTAGGTGTTGCCCTCGATCCTGCCGTTGGTGAAGTATTTGTAGACATCGGGGAGGGCGAGCTTGTCCAGCTCGGCCATGAGATCCTCGCCGTTTTCCGAGAGATAGGTCGAGATCAGGTCTGCCGTGTCGCCCTCGAGCGTGTAGTAGACGTTCTCGGTGCCATCGGGGGTCGCCACGCTCAGGTAGAGCTTGTGGTCGGTGTAGTAGACTCCCATATCGACCGACTCCCCGAGGAGGCCCATGTTCATCTTGTAGAGGAGCTGCGAGTCGAGGAGCTTGCTGAGGTCGTCGCTGTCGTATGCGTATGCCAAGTCGACGTTTCCGCTGATCGTCAGCGGAATGCCCTCGGCCTTGAGCTTGATGGTGATGTCCGCGTTCATCTCGACCGAATCTGCGGCCTTGAGGTTTTCCGATGCTGCCCTGAGCGCATCGACAGCCTCCTGCTTCTGTCCGCATCCCGCCAGCGCGACGAGCGCGAGCATGGCTGCGATCACGATCACCGAAAGCTTGATGAGGTGGCGCTTCATGGTACATTCCTTTCAAAAATGGGGCATAACCCAGTTATTGCGATGGGTATATCATATCCGTTTTTCAAGTGCAGCAGGGAATGGAGGGGGTACTCGGCGAATGCATCTCCGTATGCGCAGCCGAAGAGAGCCTCTGGTTGCGCAAACCGGGTGCTGCTCGGCGCGAATGCTGTATCCTGGGCGCTCTCGATGGCGTAGAATCTTAAGTGCAAGCAAGAGTGCAAAGGAGCGCTTGGATGTCTAAGAACGAAGAGCAGGTCGGATTCGCCGGGTCGCTATTCGATGAGCCGATGGCGGAGGAGCCGAAGGCTGAGGAAGCTGCGGAGATCCCTGAGCCCATCGAGGCCGCCGAGCCTCCCTTCGAGCCAGAGTTGGAGATTCCCAGCCTGGAGGATGCGCGCGAGCGCGTCGCAATGCTCCATTCGACCATCGACAGGTTCAACAGCCAGTACTACGCGCAGGACGATCCCGATTACAGCGATGCGGTCTACGACTCGCTGATGCGCGAGCTCAGAGCGCTCGAGGTTGCCTATCCCGAGCTGATCACCCCCGATTCGCCGACGCAGACGGTTGGAACGACGACCGCGCAGCGCTTCGGTTCGGTAGTGCATGCCACGCGCATGTACTCGATGGACAACGCGATGAACCTCGAGGAGCTCGACGAGTGGATCGAGCGCGTCGTGAGGTCGCTCGGCTATACGCCGAAGTTCGTCTGCGAGCTCAAGATCGACGGATCGTCGATCGCACTGACCTACGAGACGGGCAAGCTCATACAAGCGGCCACTCGCGGTGACGGAAACGTCGGCGAGGACATCACCGCCAACGCGCTCACCGTAGCCGACATCCCGCAATCGCTCTCCAACAGCGCATATCTCGAGCTCAGCACGAGCTCTGCCATCGAGTTCCGCGGAGAGGTCTACATGTCCAAGGAGCGCTTCGAGGCGCTCAACGAGAGCATCCTGGGCGAATACGCGAACATCCGGAATGCCAAGAAGCCGAAGACCTTCGCCAATCCGCGCAACGCCGCCGCTGGGTCTATGCGCCATAAGGACTCCGAGGTCACGCGCAAGCGCGGGCTCCAAACCTTCATGTACGCAGTTGCCGACCCAGAGCAGCTGCCGGTTTCTGGACAGTGGGAATTGCTCTCCTTCCTGCGCAAATGCGGCTTCTCCGTCAATCCCAACATCAAGCTCTGCACTGAAGCCGCGGAGGTTCGCGACTTCTGCGAGGAGACGCTCAAGCTGCGCAACTCGCTTCCGTACGAGATCGATGGCGTCGTGGTAAAGGTCGACTCGTTCGCCGAGCAGCGCGAGCTCGGATTCACCACCCGCGCGCCCAGATGGGCCATCGCATACAAGTTCCCGCCCGAGGAGGTGACGACGAAGCTTCTCCGCATCGTCTGCCAGGTAGGGCGCACAGGAGTGCTCACCCCCGTTGCGGAGTTCAATCCAGTGCCCGTTTCGGGCTCGGTGGTCGCGAGGGCGACGCTGCACAACATCGACGAGGTCGATCGCCGCAACGTGCGCGTGGGCGACACGATCATCATCCGCAAGGCCGGCGACGTTATCCCAGAGGTGCTCGGCCCCGTTCTCGAGATGCGACCGGCAGATGCCATACGATTCTCCATGCCGCGGGTCTGCCCGTCGTGCGGCGCTCCAGTCTACTCCGACGAGGATGGCCCGGCGGTGCGCTGCATCTCCTCGGAGTGCCCCGCTCAGCTGCAGGCCAGGCTCGAGCATTGGGTTAGCCGCGGTGCGATGGACATCGACGGCCTCGGCCCTGCGATCATCGCGAAGATGATCGAGACCGGGCTCGTCGCCGATGTCGCCGATTTCTACTCCCTCGACAAAGACGAGCTTGCGCTACTGGATACCGGGCGGCTGAACAAGGATGGCGAGCCCATCAGGTTGGGCCAAACGGTTGCGGCAAAGGTTCTCGAGCAGATCGAGAAATCGAAGGGCAGGGGGCTCGCCAGGGTCCTCCACGGCCTCTCGATCCGCAATGTGGGCAAGACGGTTGCCGAGGACATCTGCAAGCGCTTCACAACCTACGAGGAGCTTGCGCAGGCGAGCGAGGAGGAGATCGCGAGCATCGAGGGCGTGGGCGAGGTCATCGCAAGCAGCATCTGCAAGTTCACGAGCCTCGAGGCCAACGCGGAGCTCGTCGGCAAGCTGGCGGAGCGCGGCGTCGATCTTTCGGCCGACCTCTCCAACGTCAAGCCGCAGACGCTTGCGGGCCTGACCTTCGTCATCACCGGCTCGCTCGAGAGCTATTCGCGCCAGGAGGCCGAGGCGGCGCTCAAGGCGTACGGCGCGAAGGCCTCGTCGTCCGTCTCCAAGAAGACCGACTACGTCGTCGCTGGCGAGAACGCGGGCTCCAAGCGCACCAAGGCGCTAGAGCTCGGTGTGCCGATCATCAACGAGGCAGCACTGAAGGAAATCATCGCAACCGGAACGGTTGACGGATTGCAGATACAGCAGGAAACGAACTAGGAAGGACCGCATCCAATGGCAATCGAGAAGACCTACAGCATGATCAAGCCCAACGCCGTAGCCGCTGGGCACGTCGGAGAGATCATCACGCGCTTCGAGCGTTCCGAGCTAACCATCGAGCGCATCGAGCTGGCCACCCTGACTCCCGAGCAGGTCAAATTGGGCTACGAAGAGCACGAGGGCAAGCCGTTCTATCCTCCGCTGATCGAGTTCATGCTGAGCGGCCCGGTCGTCAAGATGGTCATCTCCGGGGAGAACGCCGTTGCGCGCTGCAGGGAGATCATGGGAGCGACCGATCCGGAGAAGGCCGAGCCGGGAACGATTCGTGCGGACTTCGGCACCAGCGTGAGGGAGAATGCGATCCACGGTTCCGATTCTCCCGAATCTGCCGCGCGCGAGATCTCGATCTACTTCGGCTAGGAGATCCGCAACGCCACAGTTGCAGTCTTCTCAAGGGGCATGGCAGTGCTCGAAATGCATCGCTGCGCCGCTGTCTTCGCGTGCTGGCAATCGCGGAAAAGCGCCGAAAAACGCCAAAATGTTGTGGGGAGTTTGTGAAGTTGGCGCCTTTTTGCCCGTGCAGCAGCGCCATAGCGCCCTTTGCACCGTTGCGATTCTTCTGCTCGACCGTCCGATATGAGATAATTATGCAGTTAATCTGAATCTTCGCAGCGTGCTTGGAACGTCCAGGAGAGCCAAGCGAGCTGCTTGCAGGGCACGCGACCCACATGCTTGCAAGACCTATGAGGTGATCGGATAGTGCTGAGTTTCTTTCGAGGCTGTTGGGAGTGGAAATCTCAAGTCTTCCATCTAGCCAAGATCGACTTGGTGAAAACATGCCGCGGCGCGGTTCTCGGTTGGATCTGGCTCTTCGTCAGACCTGCAACCTACGTTTTCGTATTCTGGCTCGCCCTTGCTCTCGGCCTCAAGGCCGGAAGCACGGTCGGCGACTATCCCTACATCGTCTGGCTCACCGCCGGCCTCATCCCGTGGTTCTTCATGCAGGAGCTCATCAGCACAGGCTCCGATGTCTATAGGCGCTACACCTATCTGGTCAACAAGATCAAGTTCCCTCTTGTGGCGATCTCGGCGTTCTATGCGCTCTCCAAGCTCTACATCTACCTGATGAGCATGGGCATATTCATGCTCGGCTGCATCATCTTCGGCTACCACTTCAGCATCTACCTGATCCAGCTGCCGTTCGTTTTCGCGCTGATGTACGGGTTCTTCGTGGCCTGGTCGGTGATGACCTCGCCGCTCTCCGCCATCAGCAAGGACTTCGGCAACCTGATCAAGACGCTGTCGACTCCGCTGTTCTGGCTCTCTGGAATCATCTTCAACCTCGGCACGATCCACCACGAGTGGGTCCATACCGTCATGTGCTTCAACCCGGTTTCGTTCTTCGTCGAGGCCCACAGATACGCGATGTGCGACAACATGTGGCTTTGGGAGAACCCGAAGATGCTCCTCATCTTCCTAGTCGTGTTCCTCGCGACGATCATCGTCGCACGGATTGTCTTCCGTAGACTGAATACGGAGGTGGCAGATGTTCTCTAGGTCAGAGGATGAGGTCGCGATCAGGTTCTCGCACGTCGACAAGACCTATCGCCTCTTCAAGAACGATCGCGCTCGCTTCTACTCGGTCTTCAACAAGAGGGTCAAGCACGAGACGATCCACGCCAACTGCGACCTCTCCTTCGAGATCAAGCGCGGCGAGGCGGTCGCCCTCGTAGGCAACAACGGAGCGGGCAAGTCGACGGCACTCAAGATCATCACCGGCGTCATCACCCCCACTTCCGGCACGGTCGACGTCAATGGTCGCGTCAGCGCTCTGCTCGAGCTCTCCGCGGGATTCGACATGAACCTCACGGGGCGCGAGAACATCGAGATGCGCGGCTTCCTCTGGGGGCTGAACAAGAAGGAGATCGCCGAGCTCACCCCCGCTGTCGAGGAGTTCGCGGAGCTCGGCTCATACTTCGACCAGCCGATGAGGACCTACTCGAGCGGTATGAAGGTCAGGCTCGGCTTCTCATTCGCATCCTCGATCGACCCGGAGATCCTCGTGGTTGACGAGGCGCTCTCCGTTGGCGACAAGAGGTTCTCCAAGAAGTGCATCACCAGGGTCAAGGAAATCATGAGCGGCACCGGCGTCACCGTTCTCTTCGTCACGCACAGCTCATCCGCGGCGCAGGAGTTCTGCACTCGCGGTCTAGTTCTCGACCATGGCAGGCTGACCTACGACGGCCCGATCAAGGACGCAATCGAGTTCTACGACAAGTCGAACAACATGTAAGAGGCCAGATATGCCCGGTTCATCCAGCGACAACGATCGCAACAAGAGAAATCACTCAGATTCGGCCAGCCGCTACTCCAGGGATTCCTACGGAAGCGGATCGCGCTCCAGGGGTTCTTCCGGACGCAGCTCCAGCGGACGCAGCGGATCCTCGCGCGGATCCCACTCCAACAACAGTGGCAGGAGGAGCGCTGCACCCGGCGCCGGTTCCGCTAGGAAGAGCACGCGGCAGGCGAGTGGCAAGGGCTCGAAGCGCACGCGCGCTTCCAAGGACGGCGGAGCCAAGAGCATCAACGAGATCAACAGCGAATTCGCTCACGTGAAAACCGAGATCGCTCCCGCAGATGGCGAATTCGCCCCTGTGGTCAGCGAGGCCGAGCTCGCCCCGGTCGGAAAGCATGCCAACGGCGAGCACGCGATCGCTCCCTACACCTCGATGGTTGCGGCCGACTCCAAGGGCGACAAGCCCGAGAAGGAGAAGAAGCCTCCCAAGGCCAAGAAGAAGATGAGCAAGGGCAAGAAGGTCGCGCTCACGATTCTCATCGTGTTCCTCACGCTAGCTGCGGCCGCCGTGATTGCCGGCGTGCTCTACGTCCGCAACCTCAACGCCAACCTCCACACGCTCGATTCCGACGTCGCAGAGGTGCTCGAGCCCGTCTCCGCGATGGGCGAGCCCTTCTACGTGCTCATCCTCGGTTCCGACACGCGCGACCCGGGCAGCGACCGCGGTCGCTCCGACACCATCATCCTGGCGAGAGTCGACACCGCTTCGCAGAAGGTGACGCTGATCTCGATCCCGCGCGACACGCGCGTCGAGATTCCCGGATATGGTACCGATAAGATCAATGCAGCCTACAGCTATGGCGGCGCCGCGCTCGTTGTCAAGACTGTCAACAAGTTCGCAGGCGTATCGATCTCCCACGTCGTCGAGGTCGACTTCTCCGGATTCAAGGAGATCGTCGATGCGCTCGGCGGAGTCACCGTCGTAGTGCCGCCCAACACCTACTATGATGGCGTCAGCGTCCCAGAGGGCAAGCAGAAGCTCAATGGCAAGCAGGCGCTCGTCTTCGCGCGCTGCCGCAAGACCTATCCCACGGGCGACTATCAGCGCGCCGACAACCAAAGGCAGCTGATCAAGGCCATCGCAAAGCAGGTTCTCTCCTCCGATGTCACCGAGATGCCAAAGATCATCAAGAGCATCACGAAGGCAGTCGCCACCGACATGGATGTCAGCGAGATCATCGGATTGGCGATGGACATGCGCGGAATGGATACTGATGCCATCATGACCGCGGTGGTTCCATCGGGGCCGACGATGATCAACGGCATATCGTACGTCGTGGTCTACGATAGCGAGTGGAAGGCTATGATGGAGCGCGTGGACAAGGGCGAGGATCCGAATCCCAAGCAGTAGCGTTCGCCGATCGTCAGCGGGAGGCAAAATGGCACAACCATCGATCCCACAGCCAAACGAACAGGGCTACACGGGCCTGCGCAGGGTGCTGACCTATGGCACCTACGACCTGCTGCACTATGGGCATATCCGCCTGCTCCAGCGCGCTGCGCAATGCGGAGACTACCTGATCGTCGGCCTTTCGACCGACGAGTTCAATGCGATAAAGGGCAAGGAGAGCTTCTATCCCTACGAGGTTCGCAAGGAGATGCTCGAGGCCATCCGCTACGTCGACCTCGTCATTCCCGAATATGACTGGGACCAGAAGCCCGATGACATAGAGAGGTACCACGTCGATGTTGTCGTCATGGGCTCCGATTGGGAGGGCGACGAGCGCTTCGAGAAGCTGCGCGAATACTGCGACGTCATCTACCTCGACAGGACCCACGGCGTCTCCACCACCGATGTCAAGACAAGGCTCAAGGGCGAGTTCGACTAACCATGCTGAGAATCATAGTTGGCATCATGAGGCTGCTCTTCAGCCTCTTCAGCAACGGAAAGCCCAAGGACAGGATCGCGCTCCTCTCGCGCCAGGGTTCAACCATGCCGATAGACTACCAGCTGCTGATCGACCGCATCGAGGCAACGCACCCGGGCATCGAGATCGTCAGCTGCCTCACGAACTACGCAAGCGACGGGCTGTTCGGATACTCGCGCAAGATGATCCGGCAGATCAAGCTCGCCGCCACCTCGCGCGTCATAGTCGTCAACGGGTACGTGCAGGCCGTTTGCGTTCCGAAGGACATGTCGGGCCATGAGGTAATCCAGATATGGCACGCCCTCGGCGCAATCAAGAAGTTCGGGCTCTCCTCGCTCGGCACCGAGGCCGGCAGGACCGAGAAGCAGGCGAGCGTCGGGTGCATGCACAAAAACTACGACTGCATCATCGCTGGAGGACCCGGTGCGACCGAGGCCTACTGCAAGTCGTTCGGCTATGGGCCCGAGGCTATCGTTGCGTTGGGAATGCCGCGCATCGACGGCATCCGCGCTCTAGGCATCGACGGCACGCCGGAACGCGAGGAGGCGCTGGCAAAGGTGCGCGAGCACCTCGATCTCGGCGATGGCAGGTTCAACGTCCTCTATGCGCCGACGATGCGCCAAGATGCCGCTACCGACGCATGGCTTTCCGATAGCATCTCGAAGCTCGCATCGCGTTGTCCAGCCGATTCGATGAACCTTCTCGTCTCGGGGCATCCGCTCACCAAATCCGATGGCTCCGAAGCCGCAAGCTCCGGAAACGTCATCATCTCCTCCGAGGTGAAGAGCCTCGAGATGCTTACCGTGTCGGACTGCGTCATCACCGACTATTCCGCCATCGCCTTCGAGGCATGGCTAGCCGGGGTTCCCGTCTTCTTCTACGTCCCCGACATCGAGAGCTACCGCAAGTCGCCAGGGCTCTTCATCGACCCGCTGATCGAGTTTCCCAGCCGCTCCAGCGCCGATGCCGACGTGCTGATGGATGCCGTTCTTGCCTTCGCGCAGGGCGGGGGAGCGGATGACCCGTTCTCCGCGTTCTGCGAATCCTACTTCGCAGGGGTGGGCGACGACGTCACCGGGGACGTGGTCGAATTCATCGTCGGCAGACTGGGCGCCAAGGCAGGTGATAGGCTATGAGCGAGAAGATCGCAAACGAGGCCGAAATCTCCCTGCTAGCTGCGCAAACGGAGGTTCTCCGCAAGATCGCGCCATCCCTGGACACCAGCGTCTTCGCCATCGGCAACACCTGCGTCGCCGCAATCCACTACCAAGCGCTCTACGAGGGAATGGGTCCGGTTACCTTCGCGGCTTTCCGCGAGGACTACGATGCTGTGCTCGAGCGCCTGGTGCAGGCGTGCGGGCGCATCGGCCTGCAGTGCGATCATGAGGTCGAGGTCGGTGGCAAGCTCTTCTCCAAACCCTATGCTCGCGTCGGGGACGGTCAAGCTTGGATCAACTTCTATCCGCTCGACGAGATTCCCTATCAGACGATCCTGCGCTTTGCGATCCTCAAGGAATCGAAGAAGGCGATGACGCTCTACAAGCGCATGGAGGAGACGCAGGGCTTCTCCGGAATCGCCGAGTTCAGCAAGCTCGCCAAGGCCCTCCGCAGGTACGAGGGTATCGGAAGCGGAGTGCGCACGTGCCTCTTCAGCAGGCCCGAGGGCGGGTTCGCAGGCGAGCGCACGATCTTCCAGAAGAGCATGGAGGAGGGCAACCTCCTGCCAGTTCGATTCGGCGAGATCTCGGGGATAAAGGTTCCGCTGCCAGCGAAGGTCGGCAACTGGACCACCGAGCTCAACGACAGCTACGACCGCATCCTCTCCACAGTGCAACGCGAGAACCTCGACTCGATGGTCAAGCTCGATGCCGCATGCAAGGAGGCCGGCATCGACTACTTCCTCGTTGGCGGAAGCATGCTCGGGGCGGTTCGCCACCACGGATTCATCCCGTGGGACGATGACGTCGACGTCGGCATGCTTCGCAGCGACTACAAGCGCTTCGTCAAGGAGATCGAGCGGCACATCGGCCCGGAGTTCATGATCCAGCTCCCCTCGACCGATCCGCACATCCACTTCGCCTATGCGCGCCTGCGAAAGGCCAATCCGCAGTACATCACCTATTACAACCACGACAAGGATTTCAACAAGGGCCTTTGGATCGACGCGTTTCCGTTCGATGCCATGCCGAAGACGGGTGTGATGGCGAAGGTCCAACGCAAGCTGGCGTTCAACTTCGCCAGGACCTCCTCGGGCTTCAAGCGCCGCCGCGAGTACGCGATCGCGGACCTCAAGACCGACCTCTCCAAGCTGCCCGCCGCCGACCGCGCCAAGCTCAAGCGCTACCGCTTCGCATCGCGCTTCTTCCCAGTGGCGCTCTGCAGGCTCGGCTACCACGTCTCGGCGCGCTTCTTCAACCCGATCTACGGCCGCGGTGCCAACGCTCGATTCGCGAGCTTCATCCCGTCATACACGACGATCAGCCGCAGCGAGGCACTGCCGGTAAAGGTGGTAGACTACGAGGGGGCGAGGCTTGCGAACCCCAATGGCGCGGAGGCCTTCCTGACGAGGCAGTACGGCGACTTCATGTCGCTGCCCCCGATACACGAGAGATACACCGAGCACGGCTTCAAGTGCTTGATTCTGGAAGATGGCGAGATACTGGAGCCGTAGCGGCTTCGATGCACGTCTGCCGCGTGCGAGATGAAAGGTATTGAGATGTCGAAGAACATTCTGCTTATGATGATGGGCGGTTCCGGAACGCGTTTCGGCGCCGACATCCCGAAGCAGTTCGTCGAGCTGGAAGGCAAGCCGATCTTCAGCTACATCGTAGCCAAGTATGCCCGTCTCGACGAGATCGATGCGATCGTCATCGTCTGCCACGCAGACTGTATCGACTACACGCGCGAGTGGGTTGAGCGCGAGGGAATCGAGGTCGACACGCGCGTCGTTGCTGGCGGGGATACCCGCTCCGAGTCGGTGCGCAACGGCCTGATCGCGGCCTCCGAGTTCGCGAGCGACGACGACGTCGTCCTGATCCACGATGCGACGCATCCCTACGTCGACGAAGAGAACCTCGGCGCGGTGATCGAGGCCACCAAGGAGTACGGCGGAGCGACGCTCGGCCAGTGCCAATACGACACCGTCTACTGCTTCGATGCCGAGACCAGACTGCTCGAGCGCGTCATCCCGAGGGAGCAAGTCGTCTCGGGAGCGTCCCCCGAGGCGTTCATGTTCGGGCGCATCTTCGACATCTACAGCAATTCGAGCATCGAGGAGCTGCAGCGCTGCACCTCCGCTGGGGCGCTCGCCTTGGCAAACGGCATGGACATGAAGATCATCCCGACCAACCTGATCAACCTCAAGATCACATACAAGCCGGATCTCGACGTGTTCATGAAGCTCTTCCGCGGGTACTACTTCTAAGGAGCGCCAATGAAGGCCGCCGTTCTCAAAAGCACCAACAACATCGTCTTCGACGAGATCGAGACCCCAGAGCCTGGCGAGGGCGAGGTCCGCATCAAGGTCCACTACACGGGCATCTGCGGCTCCGACGTCCCCAGGGCTCTCGAGGGCAAGGTCCACAACTTCCCACTCGTGCTGGGGCATGAGTTCTCGGGACGCATCGACAAGGTGGGCCCTGGCGTGGACGAGGCCCTCGTCGGCCAGCGCGTCTCCGGCATCCCGCTGATTCCCTGCATGGAATGCGAGGACTGCTCCGAAGGGCACTACTCGCTGTGCAAGACCTATGGATTCGTCGGATCGCGAAGCGATGGCTCGATGGCCGAGTACGTCGTGGTCCCCGTGAGCAACGCCTACCCGATCGGCGATGACGTCACCGACTTGCAGGGAGCGTTCTACGAGCCCACAACCGTTGCCATTCACGGCATCGAGCTCGCCGAGGTCAAGCCCGGCTCGAGCTGCATCGTAGTCGGCAGCGGCACCATCGGCGTGCTCCTCGCACAAGCGCTGCGCGGATACGGCATCGGCAACATCGTGGTCACCAAGCGCGTGACCACCACCTTCGGCCCGGCCCAGTCGGTCGGCATCGAGAACATCGTGGCCAGCTCGGAGGAGGGCTGGCAGCAAAAGGCGCTCGACATGGCCGGCGTCCGCGGATTCGACTACGTGTTCGACACTGCTGGAAACCCCAGCACCATCCTCCATTCCTTCGAGATGGCGGGCAATCGCGGCACGGTCTGCTTCGTCGGCACCCCCAAGCGCGACGTCGTCTTCACTTCGAAGCAATGGGAGCTCATCAACCGCAAGGAGCTCAAGCTCATAGGCTCGTGGATGTCCTACTCGGCACCGTGGCCTGGGGTAGAATGGGATCGTGCGGACGAGCTGTTCGCCAACGGAACCATCAAGGTCACCGATGAGATGATCGATTCCATCTACCCGATGTCCAAGGCCCAGGAGGCCTTCCAGAGGTTCCAGGCATCGCATGGGACGCATGGCAAGGTGATAATCGATTCCCAAGGAGTCTAGATGAACGTTTTGCAAGATATCGTCGCCGCTAACAAGGCGGGTCATCGCAGCGGAATCTACTCGTGCTGCTCCGCCAACGAGGACGTCATCAGGGCGGTTCTCAAGCGCGCGATCAAGACCAGGACGGTCGCTTTGATCGAGTCGACCTCCAACCAGGTCAACCAAGATGGCGGATACACCGGAATGACCCCCGCGGACTTCGCCGATTTCGTAGCAGGCCTCGCCGAGGAGATGCTGATCCCCTGGGATAGGGTCATTCTCGGAGGCGACCATCTCGGTCCGTTGCCGTGGGTCGATCTGCCCGAGGACGAAGCCATGGCAAACGCCGAGGAGCTCGTCGTCGCGTGCATCAAGGCGGGCTACAGCAAGATCCACCTCGACACCTCGATGCGCGTTGCGAGCGACGATCCCAACCTCCCGTTCGCAACCGCAACCTGCGCTCGCCGTGGCGCCAAGCTCTGCGCAGCGTGCGAGAACGCCTTCGCCGAGTATGCGGCGGAGCATCCGGAGGCCCAGCCGCCAGTCTACGTCATCGGCAGCGAGGTGCCGGTGCCGGGCGGAGACTTCAACGCCGGCAAGATGGGCGTCACCACCGCGGAGGATGCCACCAACACCATCGCGATCTACAAAGCCGCCTTCGCAGACGCCGGAATCGCCGACGTCTTCGAGCGCGTTATCGGCCTCGTCGTCGAGATGGGCGTGGAGTTCCACGAGTTCGACCTCGACGAGTACGACCGCCGCAGAGCCGCCAACCTGGTTGCGGCGATGCGCAAGGAGGCCCTGTGCATAGAGGGCCACTCGAGCGACTACCAGACAACCGAGAACCTCCGCAAGATGCGCGAGGACGGTGTTGCGATCCTCAAGGTCGGCCCGGCATTCACCTTCTCGCTGCGCGAGGCGCTCTTCGCGCTCGAGACGATCGAGAAGGAGGTCTATCGCGAGACCCCCGAAGTCCTCTCTAACTATCGCGCGACCCTCGAAGCCGTCATGCTCGAGAATCCCAAGTATTGGAAGTCTTACTATCCGGGCACCGAGAACGAGCAGCGCATCGCGAGAGCCTACAGCTTCTACGACCGCTGTCGCTACTACATGGCGGACCCTCGCATCGTCGAGGCTCGCAACAAGCTGATCTCGAACCTCTCGGGCAACGTCATCCCGCTTTGCCTGCTCAGCCAGTACCTGCCCACGCAGTACTTCCGCGTCCGCATGGGCGAGGTTCCCAACGAGGCGCTCGACATCGTGCTCGATCGCATCGGCGATCGCGTCGACTGCTACCTCGAGGCCACCAACTACTGCGGTGCGGGCTACGTTACTGCAAGGCAATAGAATTTCGGCACTTGCGTAGGAGAGTGATATGGGAAGCGTCGAATTGCTGAGGACACCCGAGGAGATCGACTTCACCTCCAAGGTGTTGGGCGGGTCCTTCTGGGAAACCAAATCGTTCGATAATCTCAAAGAGGCGATCAGGATCGACGCGGCTAGGGAGGAGAACACCAGGCTCTTGGCCAAATTCGATGCCTTCTGCAACGAGCGTGGGTTGAAGTACTTCCTCTACGAGGAGTCTCTCCAGGGTGCGCTCGCATACCACGACTTCATCCCCGGCGCGTGCGATCTCAACGTCGGCATGCTTCGCGCGGACTACGATGCGCTGATAGCCGCATGCGACAAGGCCACCGAAGAGCAGCGCAAGAAGTGGGGATTCCACCTCGACTATCTGATTCCCGACACCAAGTTCAAGCGCATCTACCTGCAGGTAATCGCAAACAAGTCGAAGCCGGTCTATCGCGACGGCGATCTCGTATACGACGATGAGAGCATGCCGATGATGGCGCAAGGCGCCTTCGACCTCGCTGTCTTCGACGCCGTTCCCGACGACTTCTTCACGCGCAAGAAGTTCTTCAGGCAGGTCAAGAGGCGCAACGACTTCTACAAGAGGGCGCTGCTTGCGCGGGGGATCGAGCCCGCTCCCTATCTCTACCTCAACCAGTCCTTCGGCATCCGCCACCGAATCGTTCCCGCGAAGATCTCGGCGTGGATCATGCACCACATCCCCAAGAAGTACAAGGGACGCAAGTCGGAGTACGTCGTCAGGCTCGCGGGCTGGCGCTCGCCGATGCTGCCCACCGTCGACCTTGGCGACTTCCCCTACATGAAGTTCCGCGACATCGAGGTTCGCACCCCCGCCAATCCCGGCTTGTGGGCCAGCGAGCCGATCATGGAGACCACCGAGGAGCTCAAGCGCCTGCAAAGCGATGCAAAGGAGATTGTCCAGGAGATCGACCGCGTCTGCGGCGAGCTCGGAATCTCGTACTTCGCATGCGGAGGCACGATGCTCGGCGACGTGCGCCATGGCGGATTCATCCCTTGGGACGACGATATCGACGTCGGCATGCTGCGCGCCGACTACGAGGTATTCAAGGCGCGCGCCAACGAATTCCTCGATAAGGAGCGCTTCTTCCTGCAGACGCGCGAGACCGACCCGAACATCCCATACCTCTTCACGAAGGTGAGGATGAACGGCACCGAATACCTCACGAGCTACAACATCAAGCGCGACTTCCACAAGGGCATCTGCGTCGACGTCTTCCCGTTCGACTACGTGCCGAATCCAGGCAAGGACCTCTTCGCGTTCAAGGACGAGGTCATAGCCGCCTCCAAGGCGCATAACAGGGTGGTCAACAGGCAATACCCCGAGTACTACGAGAAGAGCGAACCCGACCGCCGCAACCTAGATTGGCTGATTGGCCAGGCAGTTGGCCGCATGCTCGCGCGCAGGTACTGGGGCATCTCCTTAAACGACACGCAGCGTTGCTTCGACGAGACGGTTCAGAGGAACAACGCCACGGCCAAGGAACGCAAGCTCAAGTACGTCGCCTGCTTCGTGCCCTCCTACACCATGGCCAAGCTCGACGACCTGCTGCCATACCAGCGCATCGAGTTCGACGGCATCGACATCAACATCCCGGCGCACCCCGAGAAGTTCCTGCGCATGCAATACGGCGACTACATGGTCGAGCCCTATCCGCATCAGCGCGCAGGCCACGACCTGCTGCTCTGGTCCGATGCCGAAGGTGTCGGCGGCGGAAGGCAGATGACCGACAAATAGCTATCGAACGCGGCTCGCGCGCTCGATAGCAATCGCTTTTCGGCAGGATTTTCGCGCTAATCCCTCAGCAGCGGGTGGTCGACGTTGGCCGCGCGCATCTTCTGGGCGAGGTCGCCCTTGATCTCGGGCACCACCAGCGACTCGTACCTCTCGTATTTCTTCTTTCCGAGCGCATCGATCAAAAGCGGCTTGGCCACCTTCGCGACGGTGTCGTCCACGTAGAGCCCCAGATTGTCCTTCAGCGCGAGCTTCACCTGGTCGATGAAGGGCTTGAGCTTGCCGTCGAGGAACTCCCTGTCGCCGCGCTCAGCCGCTGCGAGCAGATCGCCCTCGATGGGATAGAGCTGCTGCCAAAGCTCGAGGCGCCTCGCCTCGAACATCCTAGCGCGCCAATAGCGGCTGGACCTTCCCTCAAGCATCGTGATGCGCGCCTTGCTGAGCAGGCTCTGACGATTGGCCTGTGCGGTCTTGCGAGCTAGGATCGACCGCACGTCGCTCGAGGCCAGATAGGTGCTGTATGGCACCTTGGCGTCGATGACCGCCTCGATGCTGTTGCGCGTGAAGCGGCCGGGATAGCCCCCGAGCTTCTTCCAGAAGCGCTTGAAGAACGCGGTGAAGAACTTGTCGATGCTGGGCAGCGTGTTGATCTCGATGTCGGCGTATTTCGCCCGCTTGGGAGGGAAGAGCGTCTTGACGGGCAGCTTGCGCGTGAGGAACTCGTACTTGTACTTGACCTTGCCGCCCGAGATGTCGAGCAGGACCATCGTCACGGCGAGTCCCGGCTTGCCGACCATCTGCTTTGAGGGAAGGTCGATGCACAATGTGTTGGAGGCCACGTAGCGCGCGACCTTCCTTCCGCGCAAGGTGAGCTCCTCGATTTCGCGGTTCTCGTGGGCTAGGAGCTCGTCGCGGATCTTCGCGAGGCCATCGCGCGTGATCGCGATTGTTGCGTCGGCGGTGGCGAGGCCGAAGGTCTTGGTGCTGCTCTGTTCCCATGCTGTGATCTCGGTGGCGCAATAGGGCACGTCGAGGTGGATGCAGGCCTCGTCGATCTCGGAGAGGAGGTCTCGCAGGACAGCTTGGTAATCCTTAATCGCCATCGCGATCACCCAGCCTATCCTCGATCTGGAGGAGGACCATCTGGTTGTCGGTCCTCTCCAGCGCCGCCATGCGCACCTCGCGCGCCTCTTCGGCCTTTCCGAGCTTGTCGAGCAGGTCGGCGTAGTAGGCGAGGTACTCGCCGTTGTCCTCGCAGTAGGCGAGGTCATCTGAGAAGCTCTCGAGCTGCGGCGCGCCCCCTTCGTTGGCTGCGAGCCAGATGTGGCCGATGCGAGCCTCGTAGGCGCAGGGGCAGAGCTCGACCAGCCTGTCGAAGTGCCCTCTGACCGCCGCTACATCGCCCTTGTCCATCTCGAGATGCATGTCGCTGATCTCCTGGCATGCCTCGCGCGCCTTGGCGTAAAGCGGATTGCCGTCCAGCTCCTTCGCGCGCTTCGAGAAGCTATCGGTCATCGCGACGATCTTCCCTGCGGTCCAGTAGTCTTTGCGCGAGAGCAGGAGCGCGAACAGCGAGGCGATGAGCTCGTCATCCTCGATGGGGATGGCGACGCGCCAATAAACCGTGTCGGAGTCGCACTGCTTGGTGTAGAAATAGCGGAACGCATTGGCCACCTCGCCCGCAAGCTCGAAGTCCCTGCCCTCGGCGAGCTGCGTCGCCAGAGAGCTGGCATCCCAGCCCGCTTCGGCTATGAGCGCGCGCGACCTCATCAGGAAGGAGAGGCCCTTGAGCTCGAACGCATCCGGAATGCTCCTGTGCCTTCTCGGCGTGTCTGCGTTCTTCAGCCTCTTCAGGGTCTTGAGCTGCTTGATGACCTTCTTGTTGTCGTAGAGGCGCCTGGACTCGCCGAGGAAGAAGCTGCCAGGCACGTTGAGATTGGCAGCGAATGGGACGAACTTGGGATTCTTGCTCGGCTTGTAGCGCCAGTTGTCTCCGTAGTCGAGGCGCAGGATCTCGTAATATCCCTTGAAGACAGGGATCATCTTGCCTCGCACCGGCACCCTGACAGTGCTCTCGACCCACTCGCGCTTGCGCAACGGCAGGCCATCGTAGGCGCCACCAGAGCTGATCAGGAACCACTCGCCATCGCGGTCCATCGAGCTCTCATAGCGCTCGCGCGCCCACTTCAGCGCGGTCTTGCGTCCGAGGAGCCTTTGACGCCGCCTGATCTTCCTGTACCGCTCCTCATAGAGCTCGCTGCGGTTGCCGCAACGTCTGTCGAGCTCGCATATGGCCTCGTCGTAGGCGAGGAAGTCGTTGATCGCGCCAAGGCGCTTATCGGGGTCGTCGGGCATCGGAATGAGCTTGTAGACATCGACGAAGACTCCGATGTCGTCGTCGGTCCAGCCGAGTTTGGAGAGCGCGGCGGAGGTGCGAGTGTCGATGATCCTGCCGAAGCTCGCCTGATAGGTCTCGGAGGTCTCCGGAGAGATGAGCTTGAGCCCCTCGGGCAGCTTGCCCGCCTGCGCGAGGGACACGAGCTTGTCATAGGCATCGAGATGCAGCGTGATGTCGATGTCGTTGTCCCAGGGGATGGCGCCGCGATGCCTGATAGCGCCGATAAGCGAGCCGTAGTCGATGGCGTATTCGATTTCGTTTGCGGTGAGGAACTCATCGAGCCTGAAAAGCAGCCCGTATTGGGCTTCTTGCCAGTCGTCTTTGTCGAATGAATTCGGGCAGGGTCGCTGATTATCGAGCATGTTCTGCGCTCTCGGTAGGCTCGTAGAAGATGGATTCCTCCCAGTAACCTTAGAGGATATGCATGGTTTATGCAATGCTTGCTCGCCGTACGCCCTGCCCAGAAAGGCTTTTCGAACCCAGTTGGGGAAATTATGCGGAAATGCTTGCGCGCTCGATGGCAAAATCTACTTTGCAGCTGTGGAAAGGGGCTCGCACCGCACTTTTGGCGGGCCGTTGGAAGGCAAGATCAAGGGAGCTATGAGCGAGCAGAAGGGGGCTAAGCCCTCGACCGGAAGAATCGCATATTTCGACAACGCGAAGGGTCTCTTGATCTTCTTGGTCGTGCTCGGCCATCTCATCAGCTACATGGCCGCGAACGACTCGCATCTGCTCTTCTCCGTCAATGCGTGGATCTACT
>JAFWGD010000208.1 GCA_017515355.1 Coriobacteriales bacterium | reverse complement strand
TGGGGTTGCCATGGAGTTCGCCGTCGCAGATGCGCAGGACCTTCCGATTGCCGACAGCTCGTTCGACTTCGTCACCGTCGCATATGGGATTCGAAACATGCCAGAGCGCCAGAAGGCCCTGTCGGAGGCTTTCAGGGCGCTCAAGCCCGGAGGAACCTTCGCATGCTTGGAATTCTCGACGCCGAGCAATCCTGTGTGGAATTCGATCTATTCGGTCTACCGCAAGAAGGTCCTCCCGTTCATAGGGGAGAGGCTCACCGGGCATGGAGACGACTTCGCATACCTATCGGATTCCATAGCCGCGTTTCCCGATCAGCGCGAATTCGCGAAGATGATCGAGGCGGCCGGATTCATCGACGTCAGGTGGAAGAGCCATTCAGGCGGAATCGCAGCGATACACATAGCCTGCAAGCCGCAATAGCCCCATCGAGTAATGCGATTTGATCGACAGGTGCCGATTCGAGCTGGCAGCCATGCCTTCGGGGAGATGCCGACTTCTCGTTGCATGCTCCTAGGAGGATAATCCTTTCTGTTGAAAGGGGAGCGGGTGCCATTGCGCAGATCGGCAAAAACGGGCAAAGCGGTCGAATCCAGCGAAAAGAGCGTCAAGGTCACCATTTGGAGCGTGACGTTCGTAGCGCTGCTCATCGTGAACTTCCTGCGCATGATGGGCCAATCGATCGCCAACACCATCATCCCACTCTATGTGTACGACCTCGGAGCCGTGGCATCTATCGTAGGCTTTGCCGGAGGTGCGTTCTCGATAACCGCACTGCTCGTGCGGCCTTTTGCCGGCCCCGCATTCGATAGCTACTCGAAGAAGATGCTCTTCACCGTGTTCGGCTTCGTGATGGCCGTGGCGGGATTCGCATACGCGTTCGTTCATTCGGTTGCGGGTGTCATCATCGTGCGGCTCCTCCATGGAATAGGAATGGGCTGCACGGCTCCGCTCGGAATGGCGATCGTTTCGGAGATCTTGCCTGAGGAGAAGATGGCGTCGGGCATCGGTATCTATTCGCTTTCGATGGCCGTCGCCCAGGCAATCGGTCCTGCATATGGCATCTGGTCGATAGGGGTCATCGGATATGCGCTCACGTTCATCATCGTCGGCGCCTTCCTGACGGTCACCTGCTTCATCACGATATTCTTCGTCGAAGACGTTGACAAGGGCAAGAGCCTGCCGCCATACCAGCTCAAGATGAGCCGCGCATTCTCGAAGCGAGCCATAGGCCCGACCATAGTGCTCGGCTTGCAATCCTTCGCATACGCATGCATCAACTCGTTCATGGCCATCTATGGCGGCTTGCTCGGAATCGAGCAGATCGGCCTCTACTTCACGGTCTATGCGCTATCGATGCTCATTGCGCTTTCCGTCATCGGCAAGGCAGCCGATAAGTACGGAGCCCACAATGTCATGCTGCCGGCCATGGTTATCTTCGCCCTGTCATTCGTCATCATCGCCTACGGGCATTCTCTCGTCTGGATTCTCGTTGCCGCTGTAGTCGGCGCATTCGGCTTTGGAGTATGCGCGCCGCTTTCGCAGACGATCGTGTTCAAATGCGTTCCTGTATCCCAGCGTGGGTCTGCTAGCAACACCATCTACGTCGGAATGGATCTCGGAATGCTCACCGGGCCCTATGTCGGCGGTCTAATGGTCGAGATGTTCCAGGTGTCGCTTGGTTCCGAAGTCGCAGGCTATTCCGCCATGTGGCTCACGTTGATCGTTCCGGTTGCTGCAGCCATTGTGCTGCTCGTTGCGCTTCGAGGAAGGATCAAGCGCTATCAGGCCGAGGTTCTCGAAGAGATGCAAGCGGCTGGCAGTGCCGGCGAAGAATAGCGCAATCGCCGTCTAGATGATGAGATTCAGGCACCAGCTGGCAAGCAGCGCTGCCGAGTAGAAGATGCCCAGCACCGCGTTGAGCGTGCATATCTGGCCCATCGCAGCGATCCTGCTCTCAGGTGCAAGCGGGTTGTTCCAGAGATTCTTGATGAATGGCCACGCGCCTAAGAGCATGAAAGCGCAGATGAGAAGGCCTGGCGTGAACCATATGGCGACGATCGCGATTATGGCGACAATCCAGATGACCATCGCAACCTTGTAGGTCGTGCGCGCGGAGTTCCTTCCGACGATGGTGGGGAAGGTCTTGCGTTTGGCGACGATGTCCTTCTCGATGTCGCAGGTGTTGTTGGTCAGCATCACGAGGGCAACTCCGATAATCGTCGGTATCGACCACAGCAGGCATGCCCAGCTCCAGCTTGCGGCCATGCAGTAGTAGCTGGCGATCATGATGAGCCCGCCCATGACAACTCCGCTGACAAGCTCCGAGATCGGCAGGTATGAAAGAGGGGTCTTCCCGAACGAGTAGTATACAACCACGATGGCTCCCACTGCTCCGATAGCCAGCGGCACCCAGCCTGCCTCTAAGATCACGTAGATGCCGATGCCGAGGGCAGCCACCAGGAATCCGATTGCGAGGATGAGCGCGCTTCTCGGGTTGACGTTGTTGTAGATCAGCGTCGCGTCGCTGACCTCGACGTTGTCATCGGCGCTATCGGTGCCCTTGACGAAGTCGAAGTAGTCGTTGAAGGTGTTTGCGGCCGACTGCATCAGCACGCTGATCAGCAGCAGCGCGATGGCCATGGTCGCGCTCGTGAAGGAGGAGGTGACCGCGGCGGCGCAGACTCCAACAAGGCATGGGTAGATGCTGGCGACCCACGTATGCGGGGCAGCCAGCTGAACAGCCATCCTCGGGGTGAAGCGTTCGTATTCCCTTTGCTCCAAAGCGCCGCCCCTTTGCTAATCTGACCAGTGCGTATTCCAGAATAAACGTCTTTGATAATCGAATATGCATCTATGCTAATATCAAAGCAATCCTTTGCAGATGAAATGATACTTTTGCAAGCCCAAGCGCTGCAAGCTGAAGCATTCGATAGTGGTGCATATGGCTGATAGAACGTGGACAGATGAATACATCGCTAGGATTGGCGCGCCAGATGAATCGGCTCGCGAGAGGGCCTTTTGCGTCTGGAACTCGATCGCCAAGCCCATCGGAGGGCTCGGTGAGCTCGAGGAGATAGTCGCCAACATCGCTTCGATATCCGGAACCGAGGCTGTCGACATCTCCAAGCGTGCGCTTGCCGTTGTCTGCGCCGACAACGGCGTGCTCGTCCAAGGGGTCAGCCAATCCGATTATTCGATAACCACGGCGATGGCCGATGCGATCACCACTGGGCGCGCTTCCGTCAACAAGATGGCGAAGGTGGCCAACATCGACATCCACGTCTACGACATGGGCATCAAGGACAAGGTGCCCGGCCCGAAGGACCTCTCGATCGCCAACGGCACAGCCGACATGTCGCAAGGACCTGCGATGAGCGAGGTTCAGATGCGAGATGCGATCGACAAGGGCGTCGGCATCGCGGAAGAGCTCGTAGGCAAAGGCTACACGCTGATCGCAACAGGCGAGATGGGCGTCGGCAACACCACGACCTCAAGCGCCCTCTCGGCGGTTCTCCTTGGAATGGAACCCGCAATCACAACCGGTCGCGGCTCAGGGCTCGGATCCGAAGCGCTTCGTCATAAGATCTCCGTCATCGAGAGGTGCATCGACGTCAATGAGCCAGACCCCGCCGATGCGCTGGGCACGCTGGCCAAGGTAGGTGGATTCGACATCGCAGCGATGGTCGGCATCTACCTCGGCGCGGCCATCAATCGCGTGCCTGTGATAGTCGACGGCCTCGTGAGCTCGATTGCGGCTCTCGTAGCCAAGCGCGCCTTCCCAGGTTGCGAATACGCCATGATCGGATCGCACGTATCATCCGAACCAGCAGCGAAGGCGATCATAGCCGAGCTGGGAATCAAGCCGGTAATCGATGCCGGAATGCACTTGGGCGAGGGGAGCGGCGCGGTTGCCCTCATACCGCTGATCGACATGGCGCTTGCAGTCTATGGGGCCAACGAGACATTCGATCGCATCGGCATCGATGCCTACGAGGTGAATCCGGAATGAAGATCCTCCTTTACGGCGGTTCCGCATGCGGAAAGAGCACATTCGCGGAATCCATCCTCCTCAGCATGCCCGAGCCTCGCGTCTACTTCGCGACTATGCGTCCTTGGTCGAAGTTCGATCTGGAGCGTGTCGAGCGCCATCGCAGGCTGCGCAAGGACAAGGGCTTCGGAACCATCGAAAGATATCGCGATATCGAGGCCGCTGAGCTGGGGGAGGGCTCGATCCTTCTCGAGGACCTATGCAACCTCGTTTCGAACGAGATGTTCGATGACGACGGCAACTACATCGAATGCTACGAGAAGGTAGAGCGCGGGCTGGCCAGCATCCTCGAGCGCTGTGAGAACATCGTGCTCGTCACCAACGATGTGGGCGCCGACGGATCGATCTATTCCGAATACACCCAAAGCTACATCCACACGCTAGGACGGCTGAACATCTTCGCGGCGCGCAGCTGCGACATGGTGATAGAGTGCACAGCTGGGATGCCAGCCGTCATCAAAGGCGACATCTCCCTTCTCGACCGTTCGCTATCCGAACGCGTCGTCGACATGGTTAGGAGCGCCTAGATGTCAGTTCTACGCGGCCTCATATGCGCGTTGAGCTCCTTCACGCGGATTCCGGTGCCATCCTTTAACTACAAGGATGGCGACATGCGCTTCATGATGGCGATGTTCCCGCTGGTTGGCGTCGTAGTCGGCGGAATCGTTTTCCTATGGATCTGGCTATGCGAGCTAGCGGGCATCGGGCAGCTGCTGATGGCCATCGGAGTCGTGGTGCTTCCCATCGCGATCACAGGCGGCATCCACCTCGACGGCTATTGCGACGTCAACGATGCGTTGGCATCTCACGCCCCGATGGAGAAGAAGATCGCCATCCTCAAGGATCCGCACATCGGTGCCTTCGCCGCTATCTGGTTGGGCGTCTACCGGGGAAATCACGTGGGC
>JAFWGD010000207.1 GCA_017515355.1 Coriobacteriales bacterium | reverse complement strand
GAATTCCATGCCGGTGGCAAGGCCGATCGCCATGGCCAGGAAGACGCTGCCGATGTCCTTGGCGCTGCCCGGAATCGAGCGGAACCTCACGAGGTTGAAGACGCCCATCACCGCGATGCCGGCGCCGATGTTGCCGTTGACCAGCATGATCACGAGCTGGACGATCAGCGGCAGGAGCGCGAGCGTAACCACGAAGTTCTTCGAGTAGCTGTGCTTGAACATGTAGATCGCCGCACAGGCCGCGCCAAGGACGATCGATGAGATGCAGCATAGGAGGAAGTCGATGGTGGTGACGTTCGAGATCATCGAAGAGGCGGAATCGTAGACCGATGTCAGGACTGCATCAAGCATTTGCAGCCTCCTTTCTCGCGTGCTTCGCGAACAGCGTCGCGTAAGCGAGGTCGTTGCTTGCATTGCTCGCGCTCTGGCGAGTTTGGATCTTCTGGGTTGCCGGGGCCGCTGAAGCCGCCTTCTGGCGCGCGTAAATGCGCTCGTAACCACGCCCGCACTTCGAGAATGACTGCGGGTAGATGCGCTCGTCGGAAAGCGCCTTGGCGAGCCACATAGGATATGAGCCGATCGCCTTGATCTCCATGACCGACTCTTCGCGCTCGAGCAAGGCGACGCTTTGCGCAAATGGCAGCCTCGTGCCATCGGAGCCGAGCAGGTCGGTACAGACGATCGACTTGTCGAAGGTGATGCGCAAATCGCTTTGGACATCGGACGATGCCGGCTTGTACGCGAGCCTCTCGCATTCCACGAGGATCGAGGGCACAAGCGGCCCGTAGCGCTTCTCGTAATGATCCATGAACGCTTTGATCTCGCGAGCTATCTGCAAGCTTTGCCAGCTCAGTGACTCCTCGGCATGCTTCGCATTCGGCAGCGGATGGGCATTGCAGACCTGAACGTAATCCATCCCCGAGAGGAAGAGGTCGGCAGCCTTCGCGGAAACCGCGAGCCTGCGCTTGTAGACAACCCCCTTGAACTTCTTCTTGATCTCGATGAAGACGCGGGAATCGCCCTTCAGCTCTCCGTAGAAGCGCACGCGCAGCTTCTCCTTGTAGACCGGCTTCTCAATCGAGCGGTTGATGAGGTATCGGTCGGCGGTGTCGCAATAGATGCTCGTGATCTTGCTCACGCCGTACTCGTCTTCGACCATCTTGTCCGCAATCCGCGCCATCAGGATGCTGCGGGTCACGTCATCGATGACGTACTTCTTCTCCTTGCGCTCGAAGATGTTGCCCCTCGGATCCTTCGCCATCGTCGGCACCCCTTTTCGTTCTTTCGATCAGCTTTCGGCAGGCTTCTGAAAACCTCCCGGCAATGACGAATATAGGGTGCGTTCCTTAAAGATTCCTTAATGGCCAAGCGATTCTGCACGAGATGAAGAATGGGGAGGCACCTGCTAGGATGCCTCCCCATTGATTTGTGGACATTGTTGGCGCGCGGCCTACAGGAACTTGGCCTTGAGGTGCGCGATTATCGCATCGTTGCCGTTGAGCAGCTCGCCCTCGTCGTAGAGGTACGGGATGAGATTGGCATCCCCTCCGAGCTGCAGGAGCTCCATGTAGGGCTGCTCCTGCTCGACATCGCGCTTGTCGAGCTCGATGCCGTGCTCATCGGCGAAGCTGACGGTTACCGCGCAGGTCGTGCATGGTGCCCAGTAGTAGAGGATCGGAGTTGCCATGGTTGCCTCCTCAATCTAGGAAACGGGCTTGTCGGGAGCTGAGTCGGCGATGACCTCTTCTGCCTCTTCGGCGACTTCGGCAGCCGCCCCGACAGCGGATTCCACGCCAGCTTCAACAGCTTGCTCGGCTGCTTCCGCAGCGGCTTCGGCCTGCTCGGCCTCATGCACCCACCCCATCTCGACCGAATCGTCGAAGTCGTAGTCCTTGCCCGGGAAGATCGCGTTGAGGATGATTCCGACGATCGAGCCGACTGCCAGACCGGAGAGGGAAATCGTGATGTTGCCGCAGGCGAAAGCGATCGCGCCGGTGTAGTTGATTCCGAGAGAGAGGGTCAGGATGAGGGCTGCCACGATGATGTTGCGGCTCTTGGTGAAGTCGACGTGATTCTCGATGAGGTTGCGGACGCCGACTGCGGAGATCATGCCGTAGAGAACGAGCGAGATGCCGCCGACGACTGCGGTGGGCATTGCGGTGATCACGGCGGCGAACTTCGGGCAGAAGCTCAGCAGGATCGCAAAGCAAGCGGCGATGCGGATGACGCGCGGGTCGAAGACCCTGGTCAACGCAAGGACGCCGGTGTTCTCGCCGTAAGTGGTGTTCGCGGGAGCTCCGAAGAGCGAAGCGAGGATGGTCGCGAGGCCATCGCCGAGGAGAGTGCGGTGCAGACCGGGATGGGCGATGAAGTTGCGGCCGCAGGTGGAGCTGATGGCCGAGATGTCGCCGATGTGCTCGATCATGGTTGCAAGGGCAAGCGGGACGATCGTGATGATCGCGGTGATCGCCAGTCCGCTATCGAAGCCAGAGCCGAAAATGCTGAAGACCGTCTGGTCCCAAGTGAACGGGATGCCGATCCAAGCGGCATCCTTGATGCCCTGGAGCGCTCCTACGGAGAAGAGCTGCAGGCCCTCTTTGCCGCCGAGGCAGTAGAAGTCGGTGAAGGTTCCGTCGCCATTGGCGATCGGGGTGATATCCGCGCCCATGGTGAGCAGCAGGCAGATGATGTAGGTGATCGCAACGCCGAGGAGGATCGGGAGGATCTTGATCATTCCCTTGCCCCAGATGTTGCAGAGCACGATGATGATGACCGCGATGACCGCTACGAGCCAGTTGACCTGGCAGTTGGTGACCGCAGAGCTGCAGAGGATGAGTCCGATGCAGATGACGATCGGGCCGGTGACCACCGGCGGGAAGAACCTCATGACGCGCTTGGCGCCAAAGCCGGCGAAGAGCGCGGAGAGGATCAGGTAGAGGCATCCAGCGCACGCGACGCCAAGGCATGCATACGGCAGGAGCGATGGATCTCCGCCAGGCGCGATTGCGAAGTAGCCTGCAAGGAACGCGAAGGACGATCCGAGGAACGCCGGGACCTTGCCGCGGGTCAGCAGATGGAACAGCAGCGTGCCGACACCGGCGAACAGAAGCGTCGTGGAGACGCTCAGTCCGGTGAGGATCGGAACGAGAACCGTAGCGCCGAACATCGCGAACATGTGCTGCAGACCGAGAACGCCCATCTTGGCCTTTCCGAGCTTGCGGGCATCGTATACCGCAGCCTGCATCGCCTGCTCTTTCTTCTTGGACATCAAAACCTCCTTTTCAATGCGCGTCGTGCGGTTACGGTTCGTTTGCGCGCGCCCTCTCGAGGGCCCCAATCCTGCCTTGCCAAATAAAAGCACCAGTCAAAAAACCGGTGCTTTCAAATGCCTTACTTTGTGCCGAAGATTCGATCTCCCGCATCACCCAAACCAGGAACGATGTATGCGTTCTCGTTGAGCTTCTCGTCGATGACGCCGACGTATATGTCGACATCGGGATGCGCCTTTTGAAGCACCTCGATGCCCTCCGGCGCCGCAATGGTGCAGAGGAACCTGACGTTCTTGCATCCATGCTCCTTGAGCTTATCGATGGCCACGACGGCGGAACCTCCGGTTGCGAGCATCGGATCGACGACGAAAACCTGCCTGACGGAAACGTCCTTCGGGAGCTTGCAGAAGTACTCGACCGGCTCGAACGTCTTCTCATCGCGGTAGAGGCCGATGTGGCCGACGCGAGCGGCCGGGATCATGGCGAGGATGCCCTCGACCATTCCGAGGCCGGCGCGGAGGATCGGCACCACGGCGAGCTTCTTGCCGGAGAGCTGATAGCCGGTGCATTCGCAGATGGGAGTTTCGATATCGATTGGCTCGAGCTCGAGGTCGCGCGTGGCCTCATAGCACATGAGGGAGGCAACCTCTCCGATGATCTCGCGGAAATCCTTGCACGAGGTTTCCTTCTTACGCAAAATCGTGATCTTGTGCTTAATGAGCGGATGATCCATGACGACGACTTTGCCCATACCCATAATGACCACCTTTCGCGTTGAAACGATTCAAAGAATATAATAGCCAAGGCAGGGTTTGGCTGCGCAATTATTTTTGCGAATTGCAACAAATTGAATCGATGATGTAACACTGGCTTCGAAGGCCGCAGCGCTAGGGATCTGCGCTATCGGGATTCTAGGGAAAGGAAGTTCCATGGGCTCGAACTACAAGCATGTCTTCACCCCTCTGGAGATCAGGGGAATCGACTTCAAGAACAGGATCGCGCTGGCACCGGTCTCGGTGAACCACTGCGACAACGTCACGAACAAGGTCACCCCCGGATTCGTCAACTTCCACCGCCAGTTCGCACGTGGCGGCGTGGCCACGATGTACGCCGGCAACTGCTCGATCGACATCACCGAGGCGCGCGACGAGGAGTGCCAGCTCGACCTCAGCGACGACTCCTGCGTGCTGCCGCTCTCGTGGTACGCGGAGATGGCCAAGGAGTACCAGTGCCATGCATCTCTCGAGCTCAACCACAGCGGCAACCAGACCGACCCCGCCTCTATCGGCGGCCAGATCCCATGGTCTTCCTCGGCCATCACGCCGGCTTGCGAGCTCTCCCGCGCCAAGCGCGAGGGGCGCGAGCCCTTCGTTGCACGCGAGATGAGCAAGGCGAAGATCCAAGAGACCATCGAGAAGTTCGCGAAGGCTGCCGAGCGCATGAAGCGCGCTGGCATGGACAACGTGCTGCTGCACGGAGGCCATGGCAACCTGATCGCTCAGTTCACCTCCCCGATGTACAACAAGCGCACCGATGAATACGGCGGGGACACCAAGGGCCGTGCGCGCTTCGCCCTCGAGCTGGTCGACGCGATCCGCCAGACCTGCGGCGAGGACTTCGTCATCGAGTACCGCATCTCCGCCGACGAGATCGCCCCCGAGGGCATGCACTTCCCAGAGACGCTCGAGCTCATCGGGCTTCTCAAGCAGAAGGTCGACATGTTCAACATCTCGGCCGGCCTGCACCTCGACTTCGACTTCAAGTACTACTACAACTGGTGCCAGAACTACATCATGCCCCACGGCTTCAACGTGCACTACGCTCGCGCCGTCAAGGAAGCGCACCCCGACACGCTCGTCGACGCCGTCGGCTCGATCTACGACCTCGACTACGCCAACTACATCATCGGCGAGGGTTGGGTCGACTTCGTGGCGATGGGACGCGAGCTGATCTGCGACCCGGACATGCCTCGCAAGTACGCGACCAACCATCCCGAGGACCACAGGCCATGCCTGCGCTGCGACAGGTGCGCACGCAGGCTCTTCGGACCGCGCGAGCTCAACTGCGCGGTCAACCCCTACT
>JAFWGD010000206.1 GCA_017515355.1 Coriobacteriales bacterium | reverse complement strand
GTTGTCGTGATATTTCGAGGCATCTGCAAAAGCGATGCGATAGCCGTTCGGAGTCTTCTCAAAAGCGTAGAAGAGCTCGAGATCCGCGAGCTCGCCTGAGGAGCCAGGCTGCGCGATCACCTGCGCTATGCCCTCTCTGAGGGTTGCGGAATCCATGCGCGCGGTGCTGCTCGTGAAGAGCACGTTGCCTGCGCGGTCGACATTGACGCAGTAGACCGGAATCGAACCGGAGAAGCCGTGGTTGCCATCGCCGCGATTGCCATTTCCGTCCTTCCCTTCAGGAGGCTCGGGAGGCGTGCGGCCAGCGTCATCGAAATCGTCGAGGTCGTCCAAATCTTCGAAATCGTCGAGATCATAGTGGCCGATCGAAGGCAGCCCCATGCTCTCCGGGCCAGTCTCGAGCGCGGATGCGAGCGCCTCGTCGATCTCGCGCTTCTCGGAGTTGCATGAGCTGATGTCGAAGATGACGATGACGGCGACCATGACGACGGCGAGCAGCGACATCATGATTCCGATGAAAGTCCAGCGTAGCTTGCGCAGCATCGGGGTTCTTTCCTATTCGGAGAGCATTTCCATGCGATAGCCTACCATACGGATCGTGTTGATCGCGACGTCGGCCTTCAGGAACTTCAGCTTCTTGCGCAGGAACGAGACGTACGCCTCGACCGAGTTGTCGACGACGTCCGATTCCACCCCCCAAACCTTCGCGAGGATCTGGTCCTTGCTGATCGCCTGCTTCGGATTGATCATCAGCAGCTTGAGCACCTCGAACTCTCGCGCGGAGAGGCGCACGGACTTGTCGCCGCTGCTCAGGTTGCGGGTGTTGAGGTCGAGCGTGAGGTTGCCGAAGCTGAGCTCGTCGAGGATCACCTCCCCCTTGCGACGGGTGAGCGCACGCAGACGCGCCAGAAGCTCCTCGGGCTCGAAGGGCTTGGTCATGTACTCGTCGGCTCCGCTGTCGAGGCCGGTAACCTTGTCGACAAGCTGCGAGCGGGCGGTGAGCATGAGGACCGGGGTGGAGATTCCATCGTGGCGCAGCTTGTTGACGACCTCGAAGCCGTCCATGAGAGGCAGCATGACATCGAGGATGATCGCATCGTAGTAGTCGGACTTGGCATACTCGTATCCGGTGCGTCCGTCGTACACCGCGTCGGCGCGGTAACCTGCCTCCGTGAGAATCTGCTGCAGTGCCTGCGCCAAGCGCTTCTCGTCTTCGACGACCAAGATGTCCATGCTGGCCTCCTCCCTTTGCTTCATCAACGGTTCAAATCTAGTCCAACAACCTGAAACCAATCTTAAAGGCGGGCGCGGCGAGGGGCAAACCAGTTCACGAGCTCTCCATATCGCACCCGCTGCAACCAGTCGGCAAACCCTTGGACAAGCTTGTCAGATTTCCGCAAGTTAGGACTTAGGCCGTCACGGGGTTCGAACGCTATAATTGGGAAAGCATATCGCAACGGAAAGGAACCCATGGCATTCAAACGAACCCTCCCCTTCCTCCTGTGCCTAGCGTTGGCATTGGCGTTCTCCTCCGCGATTGCCTTTGCGGATGAGGCAGGCACCGCCGAGGTCGACCCCGTCGATGAGACCTACATCGCAACCGATGCCGAGATAGAATACGCACTCTCCAACGGAGTCGAGGGCATGCCGGCGATAGCCGACACCCTGGCCAACGAGGTCAGCGACTCCAAGTCCGCTCCAGCGACGAGGGCCACCAAGAGCGCAGCCACCTACAAGGTGGCAACCTACTCCGGCAAGACCCGCTACGACACCTCCGCGAAGATCGCGAAGGCTGCATTCCCCGATGGCGTGGCCAGCAAGACCGCGATCCTGGCGGGTGGTGACGCATGGGCAGATGCCCTCAGCGCAAGCACGCTCGCCGGTGCGATCGACTGTCCGATCCTACTCACCCCAACCGCCAACCTCTCCGCCTACACCATCTCCGCTCTCGAAGCGCTCGGCATTGAGAGCGTCATCATCGTCGGCGGCGATGTTGCGGTCAGCGAAGATGTCGTGGCAGAGCTGGAGGAGAGTTCGATCACGGTGACGCGCCTTTGCGGAGAGACGCGCTACGAGACCTGCGCCGCCATCTACGAATATGGCCTTGAGCAGGGATTTTGGGATGGATCGCAGATCATCTTCGCATCCGGAGGAGGCTTTGCCGACGCGCTCTCGATCTCCCCTGTCGCCTTCAAGGAGGTCATCCCGATCATCCTGACGCCGAAGAGCGGTGAGCTCGGAGAAGCGCAGACGAGCCTTCTCGATGCCGACGCTGCATTCAGCAAGGCGATCGTCGTAGGCGGCGAGGCTGCTGTCTCCAAGGCCATCTACGACGACCTTTCAAGCAGGCTCGAGGCCAATACCGGTAACGCCGACATCACGCGCCTCTACGGCGCCAACCGCTACGTCACCTCAGGCGAAATCGCGAAGTGGGCCGTTGCGCAGGGCTATCTCACTTGGAACAACTCCGCATTCGCCTCCGGCACCGCTGCGCCAGATGCGCTCTCCGGCGGACCGCTGCAGGGCAAAAACGGGGCGACGCTGCTGCTGATCTCGAAGAGCAACGAGAAGACGCTGAGCTACATCCCCAAGTCCGGCACCGAGCAGGTCTTCGTGCTCGGCGGAAAGGCCGCGGTGCGCCCGTCGACGCGCAATTCGATCGCCTACACTCTCGGATTCAAACTCACCGACATCGAGGGGTTCAAGCTCTACCTCGACGCTGGGCACGGCTGGAACAACCGCGGCAACAACGTGAACGACCCCGGCGCATGCAAGAACGGCTATCAGGAGTACAAGCTTACCAAGGATCTGGCGAACCTCGTAGCCAATCAGCTGCGCTCGACCTACGGCATCGAGGTCTTCGTCAACGATGACGGCGGTCCGTACTACCTTCGCCACGCCGAGGCTGTCGCGCTCGACTGCAACGCGATCGTATCGATCCATTTCAACTCTTCGGAATCGTCGAGCCCATCTGGAACGGAGTCGTACATACACTCCAACAACGCGAGCAAGTGGTCATCGAAGATGCGCTCCACCGTGCACAACTACCTGGTCGAAGGCACTGGGTTGAAGGATCGAGGCAAGCTCAAGGATGAGTTCGCGATCCTTTCCGGCGAGCTGCCTTCGACTCTGCTGGAGATCTGCTTCGTCTCGAACAAAAGCGACATGAAGCAGTACGAAAGCCGCAAGAACATCATCGTCGAGAAGCTGGCTGAGGGCATCTACAAGATGTAGCGGGAGCTCCGAACACCCGCTCAATGCAGCGAAAAGCGCCGCATCCCACCAAGGGGCGCGGCGCTTCCTTCTGCAAAGATGTCGCCTAGCGGCTAGAACGCGTACTTCTCGCGCTCGGACTCGATGATCTCGACCATCTTGGCGACCACATCGGAGATCGCGATAGAGCTCTTCTCGCCCGTCGCGCGCTCCTTGATCTCGACGATCCCCTCGTTCACGCCGCGCTTGCCGACGACGATCTGGTATGGCCAGCCGATGAGATCGGCATCGTTGAACTTCACGCCGGCGCGCTCGTTGCGATCGTCGATCGCCACTCGGAGCCCAGCCGCGTTGAGTTCGGTTGCGATCTGTTCGGCCACCGGGGAGACGATGTCGTCGCCAGCGGCCAGCGGAACCACGCAGACCTCTGCCGGAGCGACGGAGACCGGCCAGATGATGCCGTGCTCGTCGTTGTGCTGCTCGACGACGGCCGCAAGCGTGCGCGTCACGCCGACGCCGTAGCAACCCATGACGAACGGGCGCTCCACGCCATCCTCGTCCATGTAAGTCGCGCCCATAGAGCTGGAGTACTTGGTGCCAAGCTGGAAGATCTGGCTGACCTCGATGCCGCGCGCCTCGTCGAGAGGCTTGCCGCACTCGGGGCAGAAGTCGCCGGCGAAGACGTTGCAGAGGTCGGCCCACTCGTCAACCTTGAAGTCGACGCCGAGCTTGGCGCCCACGTAATGGAAGCCGTCCTCGTTTGCGCCGCAAACCCATTTGCCAACGCTCTTGAGAGACTCGTCGGCAAGCACCTTGATGCCCTCGGGCAGGCCAACCGGACCGATCGATCCCTTGTGAAGGCCAGCCTCGACGAGCTCGTCGTCGGTGAGGAAGTCGAAGCCCGGGATGAGGTGACAGATCTTGATGTTGTTGAGGTCGTGGTCGCCGGGAACGAAGATAGCAACGACCTGCTCGTCGGCACCCTTGCCGATCAGCGCCTTGACCGTGGCGGCCTCGGGGATGCCGAGGAACTCCGAGAGCGATGCTATGGAACCCACGCCTGGGGTCGAGACCTTCTCGATTTCGGGCACGTCGTGAACAAGCGGCTTGATAGTCGCAGTGGCGGCCTCGACATCGGCGGCGTATCCGCACTCGCAGAAGACTATCGCGGCCTCGCCAGCCTCGGCCAGCGCCATGTACTCGACGGAGGTCTTGCCGCCGATCTGGCCAGAATCCGCCGCTACTGGGCGATAGTCGAGTCCGGTGCGATCGCAGATGCGTCCGTACGCGCGACCCATCTCGTCATAGTGCTCCTGCAGCGATGCCTGATCGGTATGGAAGCTGTAGGCGTCCTTCATGACGAACTCCTTCGCTCTGAGGAGTCCGAAGCGCGGGCGAATCTCATCGCGGAACTTCACCTGTATCTGGAAGAGCGACTTGGGCAGCTCCTTGTAGCTGCGCAGCTCATCGCGCACGAGCGAGGTGATGAGCTCCTCGTGGGTGGGACCGAGGCAGAAGCCGTGTTGATTGCGGTCGACCAGGCGCATGAGCTCGGGGCCGTAGTCGTTCCAGCGGCCCGACTCGTGCCAGAGCTCGGCAGGCTGCAGCGCGGACATGCGAATCTCCTGGGAGCCGATGGCCTGCATCTCCTCGCGGATGATGTCCTCGACCCTCTGCAATACCGCGAAGCCCAGCGGCAGGAAGTTGTAGACGCCTGCGGCGACCTTGCGGATCATCGCGGCGCGAAGCAGCAGCTTGTGCGAGGCGATCTCGGCATCGACCGGATCCTCCTTCAGCGTCGGCGCGTAGATCTTGCTCATTCTCATAATCTGGTTCAGCACGGTGCACCTCTCAAATCGTTTTGCGACAGTATGACAATTCTACTGCATGCGCAGGGT
>JAFWGD010000205.1 GCA_017515355.1 Coriobacteriales bacterium | reverse complement strand
TGGAAGATCCGATCAGCCCTGCGCGCGGAGCCGGCCTCGACCCGATCTCGACGATCTACTTTGCCAATGAGGGCAAGGACATCGTCTGCTCGCGCCCATGGAACAAGCGCGATCGCTTCCAGATGCTCGATGCAACGCGCGGCCCGTCGATGCACACCGACCAGTACGCAGGTGTTACCTGGTGCTCCGTTCCTCTCTTCCGCACCAACCGCGTCGTGATCTACGGCGCCGGCGATGTGAGCGTCTACATTGCGAAATACGCGCAGGATTGCGGATTTGAAACCGTGGTGATCGATGACGATGCAGCGTTTCTGACCGAGGAGCGCTTCCCCGAAAGCAAGCGGGTCTTCGTCGACGAGATGTGGACCGACCTCAACAGCAAGGTCGATATCACCCCAGATGACTACTGCGTCTGCGTCAGCCGCGGCCACGTGCACGATGTCGATTCGATTGTCCATGCAGCGCCTAGCGACGCGTTCTACGTTGGTATGATGGGCAATCCCGGCAAGAACGCCGACGTCTTCGCCAATGCAAAGGAGTTTGGCGTGACGCAGGAGCAAATCGATGCGGTACATGCACCTATCGGCATCAAGATTGCCGACAAGACCCCGCAGGAAATCGCAATCAGCATCATCGCCGAGCTCATCGACGTACGCGGAAAGGAGCGCAAGCGCATCGCGCAGGCTGTGGCCGAGCAGCTCGAGTAGCAAGTGGGCAAAGCGACTTATCGCTTTAATCGACAAATAGTGGTATATTGTTTTTTAACCCTTGCTTTCAATCGGCAAGTTAGGTGACGACAATCACATACATCATGTAATGCTACGAGCCAGACCTAGGAGCCGCGTATGTGGCAAGAAGATCTCGCGCGCAACATTAAAACCGCAGATGAGATTGTTGGACGTTTGGGCGCATCTGAAAAGGATGCCGAGCTCATTGGCAAGGTTTGTGCCAGATACCCCGTTTCGGTAACGGAATACTACTTCGATCTCATCAACCCTGACGATCCTGACGATCCGATCTCTCGCATCGCGCTGCCCCACATTGAAGAGCTTGAAGAGAGTGGCGAAATCTACTCGGGCGGCGAGGATGTAAACACGAAAATCCCTGGATTGCAGCATAAATACGGCTCGACCGCTCTTCTGCTCACATCCGATGTCTGCGCATGCTACTGCCGGTTCTGCTTCCGCAAGAGGATGGTAGGCATGAGCGAATCGGAAGCATGCAATGACCTTTCCGCCGCATGCGAATACATCGCCAGGCATCCGGAGATCAACAACGTGATCCTTAGCGGCGGAGATGGATTGATGAACAGCAACGATGTTCTCAGGCACAACTTCGAGATGCTAGGCAAGCTCGATCAACTTGAATTCATTCGCATCGCATCTCGCACGCCTGTCGTCTTTCCCCAGCGCATCTACGATGATCCCGAACTCCTCGACATGCTGGCGGAGGTGGCCAAACGCAGGCAGGTGTATATGGTTACGCACTTCAACCACCATAGGGAGTTCACGCCAGAATCCAAACGCGCCATAGACTGCCTCAAGAAGGCTGGGATCGCGCTACGCAACCAAACAGTATTGCTGGCAGGCGTAAACGATTCCTTCGACGCGCTTCGCCGTACTTTGATGGGACTCGCTAACTGGGGAATCTCGCCTTACTACGTCTTCCAATGCCGACCCGTGAGAGGCGTCCATGGCATATTCCAAGTGCCGCTTAGAAGCGGCATCGACCTCGTGGAAACGGTCAAGGGCTCATTGCCTGGAATCTCCAAGCAATTCAGGTTCGTCATGTCACATGGAATGGGAAAGATCGAGATATTAGGGCTCGTCGGCAACGGAAACACAGCCTTGTTCAAATTCCATCGCGCCAAGGAGCCGGAAAACAACGGATTGATCTTCACCGAACCGATCGATGACCAGCAGACCTGGATAACCATAGACGGCATGGTATAGGAATGCCCAGAGAATCAAAGCGCCGCAGGATCGTTCCCACGGCGCTTTCCATCGGTTGGTGCTGCAATCCCTACTTCTCCTTGTAGTAGAGCATGCAGTGGCAGAAGCCCTCGAAATCCGGGTCGGCTATCTGGTCGCGGAACTCCTGGCACATGCAGTAGTTCTCCTCGATCTGCTGGAGCCTGCATGGGCAGTATCCGCCCTTCTTGAGGATTCCCTCGCGAATGCTCGCGACGATCTTCTCGTTCTCGTTGAGCCTAATCTTCATGGCGCCTCCCTTCCTCCGTCCTTCGTTCGCAACGATGATAGCACACGGATGCGATAGAGTGCGGGCTCGGTGCGTGCAGATGCGGAGCAATACCGTTTTGCTAGAATTGAACGCAAGCGTTTGACAAACTGCTGTAAAAGGGGGGCAATCATGCATATCGCACACGTGACCATCAAGAGCGCCAAGAAGGACGAATCCGTTGCCTTCTACGAGAGGTATTGTGACCTGAAGGTGGTGCGCACGGTGGGCGACAGGATCTCGTTCCTATCCGATGCCGAGGGCGCCACGAACATCGAGATCATCGACGACCCCGGCGATGCCGTCAGCGCCAAGGGCATCTCCATCGGATTCGCTGTTGCGGATGTCGAGGGCTACCGCGCCGAGCTCGAGGAGGCTGGCCTCGCTCCTACTCCGATCATCTCCCCTGGCCCTGGCGTGAGCTTCTTCTTCGTCGACGATCCGAACGGAGTTCAGATCCAGTTCATCGGATAGGGCCTGTGCAATCTTGATAAGCCTCAAGCTGCCAGCAGATAGCGAAAGCGCCCCACATCGTGAGGCGCTGTGATAGATTCGTGCGCAGTTGAGCTTCTAATCCTGGACCAAGTAGTACTTGCCGGTGGCCGAGTCGTAGTAGACCTCGCCCTTCTGCTCATAGCCATCGTCGATGACGCCATCGTTGTCGACATCCATGTTGACCTCGATGCCGATGATCTGCTCCTCGGGCTGCTGATCGAGTTGCAGGTTGAAACGCGCGATAAGCGCTACGAGAAGTCCAAGCGCGAGCACCAGCATGCAGTCGGCGATGTTGGTGATATACGCGCTGGGATTGACGTCTTCCCCGCTCGCACCGCGCTTGCGGTTCAGGCTGGTTCCGTGCCTACGCTTGATCATCGTCCACCTCGCTCGCCGAAGCCGCAGGGAGCGGCATCGTGGAATTCGGGCTGGCTGGAGCCGACAGCGCAGGCGTGGGCTCGGATTGCCCCACCATCGGGGTGGGCTCGACGATCACTGGAACCACATCGTCTGCAACGCGCGCGTCGACTCGCTCGCAGGCCTTTTCGAGCACGCACTCCGTAGCCGCTTCGTAGGCAGCCATGTACTTGTTATACCAAGCCTTGCGAATCGTGGAAACGAGCAGCGAAACCGCAGCGACGATCAATCCGAGAATCGTCGTATCGAAGGCGATCAGCAGGCTCTGCGAAAGGATCTCGACATCGCCGGATCCGATTGCGATGATGCCAGGACCAAGCGGAATCAGCGTTCCCATCAGACCGATCAGCGGCGCGGCCTTCGCGATGAAGTCGGTCACCCTTACGCGATTGTCGAAACGCGACTGTTCCTCGGCAACGAGCTCCACAGCCATCGACTCGAGCTCGCCCTTAGTCGCATCGGGATGAGAAACTATCTCGATGAGCGCATTCTTCTGGCGACCGAGCATTCCGCTGCCTGCGATGACCCCCTCGGTATCGGGGTTGCCCTGCAGCTCATCGATGAGATCGGGGATCGAAAGCTTGAAGTAGCGCCTCTCGGTGAAGACCTCGGCGATCAGCGTTCCGACAATCGCCACGACGACCACCACGAGAGCGATGAGCAAGATGATCACCGGCACCTGGAGCGAGCTTGCCATTGTGTGCATTGTTTCGACTAGCATCTAACGAAAGTCCTTTCAGAATCTAACCTTGCTGCGATGATTGATACGCTTATCGGGCCACCTTTTGCCTCTTGCCCCTGACGAAGCCTATGGTTCTCCAAGCGATGCCCGCCAAAAGGGTGACGCCGAATACGATTGCTATGAGCGCTTGAGGAGAGAGCCCCCTCTCCGCAGCAGCCGCTGCTCCGGCAGAGCCCTGCGATTGCGAATCATCGAGGCTGGCTATGGTGAGCTCGACTCCCCGCAGCTGCGAAGCAGACTGCTGAGCCGCAGATCCCGAGCCTCCAGAGCCTTGCGAGCCGCCATCGCCGCCAGCAGGTCCAGCGCCACCAGAGGAGCCGCCCGAACCAGAGTTACCTCCAGGAGTGACCGGAGCGGGATCGTCGGAGGAGTCGTCATGCGGCCTGTTGTTGATCGCATCCTCGATCTCGGGAGTTGAGAGGAGTATGACCTTGCGCGAATACCATGCTGCCTGATCATGGGACTTGGTGCCCCCGCTGTACGTTGCTAGCTCGAAGGGGTAGTTGAGCGCAGGAACAGTAATCGAAAAGAGATGCGGAACGTAGCCGCTGGGAGGATCTCCGAAAATGTAGGAGGAGCCATCGGAACCATCGTCATTGGTGGATGCAGCAGCCTCTTCGGCCGTACCGAAGAAGATCGCATTGTATGCCTTCGAGAAGCTGAACGAGGCGACGATGTTGCCGTTGCTCACCTTGATAACGCAGCAATTTCGCTCCCCAGTGTTCGGATGGGAGAGAATGCACATAGTCGAGGTTGTAACCGCTGGTACGACATAGGTTCCATCTGGAATGTCCTCGCCATAGACTATGTCGCCATGGGCCGGAAGATCCTGCCCAGCGGAGTACTTCTCGGCGACGTCGGCATAGGTTGCGTGAGCCGTCGAGGGCGCGAAGGCGAACATGAGAATAGCCGCGAACAGCGCGGTCAACAGCAGATGAGAGCGAGAGATAGCCTTCATCATTTACCCAGCTTACGGAAACGCGCCGTGAATCCGGTGGCGCCGACGATGATGGCGCCGCCAAGAATTATGAGAAGCGCAATCAGGGCCTTGGGGTTGTCGCTCTGAAGTCCGGCGCCAGTGGTGCTGGCGGTGACGAATCCGTCGGAACTTGACGAGTACGAGGCCTTCTGCAGGCCATCGTTCGAGCCGCGGCCCGAGCGCGAGCCTGCGGGCCTTCGGAGCGAGCTGCCGATTCCGCTCCTGCCAGAGGTGGAGGCTTTGGCGTTCTTGCCACTCTCGGAGGCCTTGTCGGCGGCATCGGGAATCTTGTCGGCAGGATTGTCAGACTCCTTGTCAGGCTTGGCGGATGACTCGTCCATAGTGATCACCATATGATAGGCAATCGCATCGGTTGCGTCGGTGGCGCCCTTCGCCTTGACGGCGAAGTACATGTCGGAATTGAGGTCAACAGGGATTTCAAAGACCGATGAACCGTCGGTTGCGAGGTTGCTGTAGTACTTGTTGCCAATCCGCAGCGATTCTAGCGGAGTGTATCCATCCCACTTGATCTTGGCGAAGGCCTTGCCGTCTTTTGCGGTAATCGACTGCAAAGTCCACGTGCGCTGGCGAGGAGAGGTGCTCTTGCCCATATCGGAGGCAATGACGGCCTTGTTGGTGTAGGTGCCGTTTACAAGCGTGGTGGAGTTGTCGACGGTGGTGAACGAGGTGACGGTCCAGACCGCAGTCTCGAGGATGCGCCCGTATGGCTGGCTACTCGAGGCCTCCTCGATGTCGAGTTGGGCTTGCTCCTCCTCGGTGAGCGCCTTGAAGGCTTCCTCGGCCTTGGCGATCAACTCGATGTGTTCCGCGGTGATCGCATAGGAATCGGTGGGCAGCTGGTCGATCATGGCCTTGACCTCGTCGATCTTGGAGGGTTCCGGAGCTTCCTCCACGATCTGGAAGGTAGCGGAGACGGAACCGAAGTAGCTTCCATTGCCGCTGATCGTCACAGTGGCCGTGCCCGGATCGGTGTTATCGCTCCATGCCACGGTGTAATCCGTTCCAGGCTCGAGAGCACGGCTCTGGCCATCAACCACGAGAGTCACTTCAAAGGAAGGCTCTATCGGACTGCCGGTCCATGTCTGATCGGGGATGTCGGAGATATACGCACTGGAGATGTCGATGAGCTCGGGCTCGGGATCATCTGGCTCCGGGTCGTCTGGCGAAACTGGCTCCGGAAGCCCGGATATCGTGATGGAATAGTCCCTCTTGCCAGAATACTGTCCAGCGTTATCGGTTGAACCCGAGGAGCTGACGTAATGGTCGGTGTACCTGACGAAGTACGGCACGCCATTTTGAATCTCGCTTTGGGTGACCGGAATCTTGTACCTATACCCAATCGCATACCCAGTTCCATCGTAATAGCCCTGGTCTGAACCATCGGATGCGCCGTAGACCGGGATGCCCGAGATCCAGTTGATCGAGGGGTCGCTAGGATTCGCGGGAGCCGAGGTGCGCTGGCCCTTGGCGAGCTTGTCGAACCTGGGGCATCCGGCACCATCGAATGCCGGAAGGCTGGTTACGGTCAGGATTCCGCTCCCTCCGGATATGGAGAGAGTCGCGCTGCTCTGAAGGCCGAGCGTGGAAAAAGAGGTGGATACGGTTACGTTGTAGTTCCCATCGGCAATCGCGGGCTCATCCGCCTGAGCGGTGCCCGCGGAAGCAAGCATGCCAATTGTCAACGCAAGGACGAAGGCCAGCGCTGCACTAACTGGAGTTTTGCATATTTGTACAAATTTGCTCAATATTCCCCCTCGTCCGTATGAACTGGGCAACCCTTCCGCCTCTTCGGGCCTTTACGGCGGCCTTACCGCCGAAAAACAAGCTTTTTGCTGCTCAAACGCAGTTCGTGCAAAGTATACAAGACTGCTCGCAGCTCGTTCTATGCAATTCTATGAAATGCATATCTTCAACATATGCGACAACTTCGTCGAGCGCATGCGCACGAGCCAGCTTCGCAAAGATGCTATTACGTTTGGAATGCCTGGAGAGCCTCGGCTAGCCGCTAGCGCTTCCTCGATGGGATCGCATGGATGGCTCCAATGCCGAACGCCTCGACGGCCTCCCCCACTCCCTCCACGAAGGTGGGATGCGGGTGAATTGCTCTGGCCATGTCGGAAACGGTGAGACGATTGGCTATCGCAAGACACAGCTCGCCGATGATGTCGGTGGCCCTGCCGCAAAGCAACTCCGCACCGATGATGCGATCATCTGCATCGGCGATCAGCTTGATGAAGCCGCGATCTATTCCGGCAACGACGCTCCTGCCATTGCCGCCCATAGGGAACTTCGCGATGCGCACGTCTATGCCGCGCTCCTTGGCGATGTGCTCGGTGATGCCTACGACGGCAACCTCGGGATTGGTGTATATGCAGGAGGGCACGGTGCCCTGGTCGATCTCGCATTCGACGCCCGCGATCGCGCTGACCACCGCGATTCCCTGAGCCGAAGCCGCATGGGCGAGCTGGGGCTTGCCGCTAGCAGCGCAGTCTCCAATCGCGTAGATATGCTCCACCGATGTCTTGAACTCCGCATCGACGGCGATCTGTTGGCCTGACAGCTCGATTCCGAGCGACTCGTCGAACAGCGACTCGGTGTCGACCTTGCGGCCGATCGAGATCAACACGCCATCGCCGCGCACCTCAAGCCTCTCGCCGTTGTGCTCGCAGACCACGACGTAGTCGTCGCCGTCTCGCTCGATCGCCTTCTGCGGAGACTGGGTGTAGAAGGTGCAGCCCTGCTTCTTCATGGCAGAGGTGAGGTTGGCCACGAGATCCTTGCTGTACTTCGAGAGGACCTTGTTGCGCGCGATTACAGAGACCTCGGCGCCGAAGCCCGCGTAGATGCCCGCGAACTCCATGCCTATGGTGCCCGCGCCAAGGACGATTGGGCGTTTTAGCTGCGGAATCTCGTCGAGGATGCCGTCGGAATCGTAGACTCCCGGCAGGTCCTCGCCGGGGATTCCTAGCTTGCCAGGGTCTGTGCCGATCGCGATGACGATGTCTCCGCACTCGAGCTCGACGATGCCCTCGGGAGTCTCCACGCTGACTTGCCCAGGGGCGATGATGCGCGCATTGCCGCGGATGAGGCGGATCTTGTTCGCGGAGACGAGCTTCTCCACACCACCGACGATCTGATCGACTACGGCAGCCTTGCGAGCGCGCAGCGCCTCGTAATCGATAGTGGCCTCAGGGGCGACGATGCCGATCTCCGCTCCGCCCTTTGCCTCGAAGAAGACCTCGGAGGTGTGGACGAGCGTCTTTGTGGGAATGCAGCCCCTGTTAAGGCACGTGCCGCCGAGATCGCGGCGTTCGATGAGCACCGTATCGAGGCCGAGCTGAGCCGCCCTGATGGCAGCCACATAGCCGCCAGGACCGGCGCCGATAATCGCAATCTGGCATCTTTCCATCGTTTCCTCCGCTTTCAAATCTAAGGTTCGCTAACTATAGCGCGCGCTACGCCCCGTCCATGCCCTCGACGACCATTTTTTCGAGGTCGTGCAGCATTTGCTCCGAGTCGGGCAGCAGGGCGCATCGGATGGCGCGAAGCATCTCATCGCGCTCGTAGGCAATCCCACGCAGCGATTCCGACACGCGTTCGATCGCCTCTGCGTCCATCGCGTCGGAAAAGACCTGCGCGTCTATGATGTCGCCACCGCGGACGATGAGCTCGATCTGCACTCCACCCCACTCGAAGCGATCCTCAAACGAGTGCGTGAACCTCTGTGAACTTCCGAGCTTCCAAGCGCGCGAGGAGAGATGCTCCTCGAGCTGCGCAACGCGTACCCAGTCGATGCGCGAGGGCTCGAGTTCGATGGCTTCGCGTCCGCAGACCTGCGCGAGCGCCGCGACCATCGCGAGCTGCACGCTTTCGGGGGTGACGTCCGCGCATATGTCGCCAAGGTTGACGACGCGCGAGCGAACCGAGTCGATCCCCTTGGCCTCGAGCTTGCGCTTGTCGGGAATCAGATAGCGCGAGAGCCTCGACATATCCACACCGAGCATCAACGTTCCATGATGGCAGCGCGCCGCAGAGTTGGAGAAGAAGGCGTTGCCGGAGAACTTTGACCCATCGATGGTGAGGT
>JAFWGD010000204.1 GCA_017515355.1 Coriobacteriales bacterium | reverse complement strand
TCGTCGGTGCCGCCGGCGATGCGCAGGTGGCGCACGTCGAGCCACATGCGCGAGATGCGGCTCTCCTCGGTGTAGCCGATGCCGCCCATGAGCTGCATGGCCTCGTCGAGGACCTCGAACGACGCCATGGCGCAGTAGCGCTTCGCAAGGGCCGAGTCAATCTGGATCGAGATGCCGTTGTCCTTCTTCCAAGCGCACTTGTATAGCATGTTCCTCATGTTCTCGATCTTGATCGCCATGTCGGTGATCTTCTCCTGGATGAGCTGGAACTTGCCGATAGGCTGGCCGAACTGCTCGCGCTCGTTGGCGTAGTTGACCGCGTCGTCGAAGGCCGCCTTGGCCATTCCGATGCCCATGGAGACGAGCATCAGGCGCTCGATCTCGAAGTTCTTCATCAGAACCATGAAGCCATCGCCCTCAGGTCCGAGCTGGTCCTTCTCCTCGATCTCGACGTCCTCGAAATAGACCTCACAGAAGGTCTGGGTGGTGAGACCGATCTTGTGGAGCTGCTCGATGCGGACGCCAGGAGCGTCGGAGGGAACGAGGTAGACGGTGACGGCCTTCTTTGGGTTGGCTGCCTCGAGGTCGCGGGTGACGACCATCATGTAGGGGCTCTCCATGGCGCCGGTGAGCATCGTCTTGTGGCCGTTGATGTAGACCTTTCCATCCTTCTTGGTGGCGGTGGTCATGACGCTGGAGGAATCGGAACCGGCCTGCGGCTCGGTGAAGCCGAGCGCGAACGGGGTGGTGCCGTGCTCGAGCACGTAGCTGAGGATGTACTGCTTCTGCTCCTCGGTGCCATATGCCAGGATGTCGTCGATCGCGATGGCGTTGGTGGCGGTGCTGAAGCAAGAGCCAGAGTAGTGGGCCATCTCGATGCCGAAGAGGACGAGGGTGACCAGATCCACCGGGGTTCCACCGTACTCCTCGGGAACGCCGAGGGTGTGGAAGCCGCTCTCGATGAGCGCATCCATGATGCCCTGCGGGCTGGAGTGCGTGTTGTAGTAGCAATCGTTGTACTCTTCCTCATCCCAATAGCGGTCGAAGAGCTCTTTGAGGTTCTCGAGCAGAAGTTCTTGCTCTTCAGTCAGTGCAAAATCCATTTCTTGTCCTTTCCGATCTGCCTGTTGGCCTTGACCTGCGTTGATTTAACGACCCTTGAAGTTCTTCGGGCGCTTCTCGAGGAATGCCCTGGGGCCCTCGTCGGCGTCCTCGGTGAACGAGAGTGCCTTGCTGATGACGTCCTCGTAGAGGAGCGCGTTCTGCTTGTCCATGTCGAATGCGGAGTTGATCATGCGCTTCGCGTAGGCGATTGCCAGCGGTGCCATCTCGTTGGCGAGGCGGCGAGCAACTGCCATGGTGGTCTCGTAGAGGTCCTCCTTGGGAACTACGTCGTAGGCGATGTTCATCGTCTTGAGCTCCTCGCCCATGAACTTGCGGCCGGACATCGCGAAAGCCTTGGCTACGGAGACGCCTGCAAGGCGGACGAGGCGCTGCATGCCACCGGCGCCTGGGATGAATCCGAGGCCGAGCTCGGGCAGGGCGACCTTGGCGGTATCTGCGAAGATGCGCAGGTCGCAAGCGGAGGCGAGCTCGAGGCCGCCGCCGATGCAGTAGCCGTTGATCATAGCGATGATCGGCTTGTGGCATGCCTCGAAGCGAGCGCATGCGTCCTTGAGAGCGTTCTCGTCGAACCAACGGGTATCGGGCTCGATGCCTGCGAGGTCGATACCTGAGATGAAGGACTTCTCGCCAGCGCCGGTGATGATGCCGACGCGAGCATCGTCGTTATCGTCGAGGAACTCGGCGAAGGTGATGAGGTCGCGCTGCATGTCGCGGGTAAGCGCGTTGAGGGCCTTCGGGTTATCGACGGTGATCAGACAGATGCCTGGCTCCACCTCTTCGTACTTCAGTGCTCTAAGTTTTGGTGCGTCCATCGCTAATCCTTTCTATGTCTTGTCGGGCTGACTATTTGCAATTCGCTTTCGAATACGTTGTCTTGTTCAGATGCGCCGCTATCCCTTCTTGGCGTCGAGGGCCTCGCGAAGGCCGATCGGCCCGACGGTGAAGAGCTTCTCATCCATGAGCTTGAGATCATCGGCGATTATCGGCTTGAAGGTCATCTGGTTGAGGATGTCCCTCTGCAGGTCGATGCCGGGAGCGATCTCGATGAGGGTCATGCCCTCTTCGCGCAGTTCGAAGACCGCACGCTCGGTGACGTAGATGACGTGCGTGCCCTCCTTGAGAGCCTGCTTGCCAGAGAACGAGATCTCCTCGATCTCCTCCTTGAACTTGATGCTCGCGCCCTCCTTGGTGATCTCGAGCTTGCCGTCCCCTACGCTCTCGCGAAGCCCCTTGGCGGTGAAGGTGCCTGTGAAGACGACGGCCTTGGCGCATTGCGCGATGTCGATGAATCCGCCAACTCCGCAAACCCTTCCACCAAAGCGGCTGACGTTGACGTCGCCGTGAAAGTTGACCTCTGCGAATCCGAGGAACGCGACGTCGAGGCAGCCGGAATGGTAGATGTCGAACTGCATCGGCTCGTCGTTGACGCTATCGTAGTTCGGATGGATGGTCATGCGCTCGCCAGGAACGTTGAATCCGCCGATGAAGCCGCACTCGATCGAGAGCGTGATGTCGTCGATGCAGCCCTCCTCCTGGGCGACGTTGCTGATGAGCTCGGGGATTCCGATGCCGAGGTTGACAAACGCGTTGGGAACGAGCTCGAGAGCCGAACGGCGCGCGATGAGCGAGCGGGCGTTGAGCTCGAGCGGAGGATAGGACGGCGTGGGAATCCTGACGAGGCCCAGCATCTCGGGGCGATAGACGAAATTCTCGGATTGGCGGTAGTTCTCCTCGGGGTTGACCTGCTTGACGATGGCATCGACGAAGATGCCTGGGATGGCTACCTTGCTGCCGGGAAGCGTGTCGGCGACGATGTCGCGAACCTCTACGATAACCTTGCCGCCGCATGCCTTCGCTGCGGTTGCCGCGTATTTCGCATAGGACTCCACGATCTCGCCCTCGAAGGAGATGTTGCCGCTCTCATCGGCATAGGTGCCGCGGATAAGGGCGACATCGATATGCGGGCACTTGTAGAGCAGGTACTCCTCGCCGGCAACGTCTATGAGCTCTACGAGGTCCTCGGTGGTGCAGGCGCTCATCTTGGCACCCTTGACGCGCGGATCCATCACGGTGTTCAGGCCGATCCTGGAGACGAGGCCGACCTCCCTGTTGGTGACCGCACGGAGCAGGTGTCCGATGAGCCCTTGCGGGATGTTGTAGGACGCGATCTTGTTGTTCGAAACGAGATCGATGACCTTGAAGCTCGGGCCGTAGTGTCCGACGAGAGCCATCTTGATGAGCCCCTCCTCGCCGAAGAGATCGAGGCCCTTGTTGCCGCCGCCGCACATGACGGAGAGGTTCTTCGGGAAGCCCGTCTCAAGGAACATATCGCGCAAAACGCAGATCGTCTCGTACGCAACGGTACAGTCTCCGAAGCCAGCGAATACCAGGAAATCGTCGTCCTTTACGAAGGTCTTGATCGCTTCCTCGGAAGTATAGATCTTAGAGGCCATACCCAATCCCTTTCGAATGTGCTCTGGCACTTTTCCCATGACTTGCAACGCAAGTTCTCAGAGCACTGCACAATCCATAACATTTTGGAGCAAAACTGGGGCATAAGGCAAGGTCAAGGCATGGTTTTTCTCGCAAATCCGACCATGGTTGGCGCATGCGGTGGAATCGTTTGATGCGAGGTTGATGCGAGGGGGTTCCGAAACCTCCGCACGGCTGTTTTCCAGCCCTAAACGCAGCTTGCGCGGATACGGAGAACCGCACCCGCGCAAGGCTTGTCGTCGTTGCCGTTTCGACGCTTCTGGAGGATCCGCAATCAGCAGCGGAGCATGTATCCTCCGTCGATGACGTGGACGCTGCCAGTAACCTGCGCAGCTGCCGGAGAAGCGAGGTATACGGCGAGCGCGCCGACCTCGATGGGCTCTCCCCAGCGCTTGGTGACGGTGCGCTCTTCGATGTAGCCCATGGCCTCCGGGGGAATATGCTTGGCAAGCTCGGTCGTGGTGAATCCGGGCG
>JAFWGD010000203.1 GCA_017515355.1 Coriobacteriales bacterium | reverse complement strand
GGTGACAAGCTGTTGAGGCCAGCCATGGTCGCAGTCACCACCGGAGGCCCGAAGCGCACCGGGGAGTGAGCATCATAGGAAACTTTAGGGTTACGAGGTAATCGATATGGCAAGCACGCAAAGATCATATTATGACATCTTGGGTGTCAAGCGCGATGCCACCGATGATGAGATCAAGAAGGCCTATCACAAGCTGGCTAGGAAGTACCATCCAGACGCTGGCGGCGATGAGGAGAAGTTCAAGGAGATCAACGCGGCATACGAGGTGCTGTCGGACGCACAGAAGCGCAAGCAGTACGACACCTTCGGCCAGTATGCGTCGAGTTCAGGATTCGGCGGTTCCGGCGCCCCCGGAGGCGGCTGGTCCTACACCTCCACCGGAGGCATGCCCAACGGCTGGGAGGAGATCTTCAGCCAGTTCGCCGGATTCGGCGGACAAGGTGGCGGTGGCGGAAGCTGGGCAGACATGTTCGGAGGTGCGGCTCGAGCGGGCCAGCAGTACCAGCAGCCTTCGCAGCCCAGGAAGGGCAAGGACTTCAAGAGCACGCTGCACATCTCGTTTAACGAGGCGTTCTCGGGTGCGCAGAAGAAGGTCAAGATCAAGAACCCCGATACAGGCGACATCGAGGAGATCATCGTCAACATCCCCGCCGGCGCAGTCGATGGCGGCCAGATGCGCTACAAGCGTAAGGGCGGCGTGAGCCCCGATGGCGGCGAGCGCGGAGATCTGCTCGTGGTCACCAAGATCAAGCCGCATCCGATCTACACGCGCAAGGGCGCGAACGTTCTCATGGAGCTGCCGGTTTCGATTTCCGAGGCGGTTCTCGGCGCCAAGATCATGGTTCCGACGCCCGAGGGCGGCAAGATCAAGATCAGCGTCCCGGCTGGCTCTCAGAGCGGCGATGAGATCGTCATCAACGGCAAGGGTGCCCCGAGGGTCAAGAAGTCCGGCAAGGGAGACCTCAAGATCACCATCAAGGTGGTTCTTCCCACCAAGGCCAGTTCGGATGTTAAGGCGGCCCTCAAGGCTCTCGACGCAGCCATCGCCAAGGACGGGGAGAGCATCAGAGACAAGATCGAAAACGAGCTGAAGAAGTGATTGATGGGGCGCTGCGGGGTAGCCGCAGCGCTGCATCGAAGATGAGAGGCGAGATGATCGATATGTTGATGAACGAAGACGAGCGGCCGCTGTTCATGATCAGCGTGGCCGCAGAGCTTGCGGGAGTGCACCCGCAGACGCTGCGAGCGTATGAGTCGAAGGGCCTGGTGTCGCCCAAGCGCACGGCAGGCAACACGAGGATGTACTCGCGCGCCGATATCGCGAGGGTCAACCTCATCAACGACCTCACGGCTGAGGGAATCAACCTCGCCGGGGTCATCAGGATCTTGGACCTCGAGGAGCGCCTCAAGGATAGCGAGAGGCACGTGGAGCAGCTCCAGAAGGTGCGCAAGCAGCTGGAGAAGGATCTCCACGACCTGCGCATGAAGGCGGCTATCAGCGCGATAGTCAAGGTCGAGGACGACCAGCTCCACTATCCATGGGACATCTGATCCACACAAATCGAAAGCAGCGCTTCTAGCGGCAAAACCCCCGCTAGAAGCTGATATATGCCCGGTAGGGGCCGGGTTTTAATCGAAAGGAGGCGCGTATGAGACTGGATAAGCTGGCTGTTAAGTCGCAGGAGGCGTTCCAGCAGTCGTTCTCGATCGCAAGCGATGCGGAAGCACCGATGATCGAGCCCATCCACATGTTCAAGGCGCTGCTCGATGCGGGGGACAACAACCTCCCGATCATCATAGAGAAGGTCAGCGGCGATATGAGCACGATAAAGATTGCCGTCGAGGAGGCCGTCGAGGATACGTCACGCCCAGGTCAGACGATGATGATGTCGATACCGAGTCCGGCGCTCAGCGACCTCATCGACAACGCCGTCAAGGTCGCTTCTGGCATGGGCGACTCGTTCGCGGCGCCCGAGCACGTGCTGATCGCCCTTTGCGACGACAAGGGCTCGGCAGGCAAGATCCTCCAGCGCGAAGGCGTCACGGCATCGCGCTGCCAGAGCGTCTACGAGTCGATGCGCGGCGCGGCCCGCATCACCGACCAAACCGACAACCTGCAGCTCGAGGTCCTCTCGCAGTTCGGCCACAACCTCACCGAGGACGCGAGGGCTGGCAAGCTCGACCCGGTCATCGGCAGGAACGCCGAGATTCGCAGGACCATCCAGGTTCTCAGCCGCAGGACGAAGAACAACCCGGTTCTCATCGGAGAGGCCGGCACCGGCAAGACCGCC
>JAFWGD010000202.1 GCA_017515355.1 Coriobacteriales bacterium | reverse complement strand
CGATTATGAAGGCGAGACCGAAGAGGACGAAGATGCTCATGATGAGCGAGAGGATCGAGAGAATCCTGATGAGACGTTCCCTGGTTTCCTTGGATAGCTGCGGCATGGAACACCCCTTTTTTGAAGAAAATGCAACTATCCTATACTACGACAAAATGCAGCATGGCGAGGAAAAGATACATGCCGAAGTGCGCGAAGAAGACGCCATCGGATGCCCGTCTGGGCATGCGCGTGAGCAGGGCGTCCATGGCAGGGTAGACCCACCACACGATGACGGTCGCCGCGATGCTGTAGACGAGCGAGTTCTGCAGGCAGACCTGCCCCATGAAGTTGAACGGCAGCGCCCGGTAATCCCAGAGGCTGTAATCCTGGTTCACTGCCATGCCGGTGAGGAAGTCGATGCTCGTGCAGACGGCCATGTTGATGAGGAACGAGACGAAAAACGTGAGGGTGACGTTGCCGTTGAACCGCTCGAGCAGGCGCTCCTTGAGCGGATGCAGCACGAGCGCCACCATGACCAGGGCGATGCCCTCGGCCGAGAACGGGAAGAGCCACTGATCCCAGAGCATGGCGTTCGTGGGGTCGTAATCGCCCATGAACACGCCCGCGATGATGAGGCGGCAGAAGAGCATCTCCGCCCAGTGGCCGAGCATCGAGAACACGATGAAGTAGATGGCGGCGTCGCGCCAGAACTGCCAGGTGCCGATTCGTTCGCGCAGCGGGGTCTTATGCGACGGCGCGGTGCCGGGGTCGACCCGCTTGAGGTCGATCTTGTCCAACAGGAAGGCGCGCGGCTCGCGCGAGGTGGCGAAGTAGTGCACCACGACGAGGCCCGCAGCATACTCGAGGCCGAGGATAAGCCAGGCCGGGATGGGCCCCGTTACGGAGGCTATGCCCGCGTAGGCCCCGAAGAACGCATCGTCGACGATGGAGAGCCCTATCGTGACGGCGGTCCCTATGGCGCAGAACAGCCGCGCGCTATGGGCGCGGATCACCAGAAGCCAGATGGCGCAGACCGAGACGACCATGGTGAGGATCCCGCGCACCATGCTGAGGTCGTAGACGAACTCGTCGCGGTCCATGATGGCCGATTGGATGGCGCAGACCAGGATGACGGCCGCGTAGTAGAGGACGCTGAACAGTATTCCCTTCGGAACGGAGCGCACCTCGTCGAGGATGCTCTCCATAGCATGCTTGATCTTGCCCATAGGCAACCTCCATGGCATATGGGCAGGCCCTCCGTGCGGGCCTGCAGCTGTACGCATACTGATACGCATGGAAAAGGCGCCCCATCCCGTGGGGCGCCCGTGTGTGAAGCGTCTATGGAGCTGCGGCTAGGCGAGCTTGATCGTCGAGAAGACCTGCTCGAAGAGCGGATGGCTCCGGTCCATGAGCTCCGTGCGCTCGTAGCAGTGGATGTAGTAGCAGGTGGCTCCGTGCTTGAACACCATGACCTGCCCCGTCTGTGCAACGTCCTGCATCTGGAAGGCGAAGCGGAAGCCCAGGGCCTTCTCGCCGCAGACCGATGTCTCGAAGGTGCCGATCGGCTTGTAGGATGCCTTGGCGTAGGCTTTGGCGGTTGCCTTCTCGACGCGTTCGAGCAGGCCCTTGGTGCTCGCGATGCTGGCGAGGAGCTTGTTGGACGTATGCCACATCACCGACACGATGATGTGGTTCTCGGTATCCCAGATGCCCCACAGGTCCTTGTCGATCCCGAAGGCCTTCTTGAGCTCGTCGCCGTCCATCTGATGGAAGCCGTCGGGGTAGGCGAGCTCGAGCTCGTTGTTGATAAGCGCGGTAATCATGGAATCCTCCGTTCTTCCAGCCGTTCCAACCAGTTATACTTGTGCAGCTGCTTAAGCGTCCCGCAACGGGCAACTTTTTTGAATCGCATGCGAATTGTCGTCTTACGGAAAGAATTCCGAATACCGTGAGACGGAACTCCGTCCGAGCCCGTAGTAAAGGGCAAAGAAGGAACACGCAGAGAGAGGAGGCGGGCATGGAAGGCATCGACATCGAGCAGATTCTCGGGCAGGACCTGTCCATTGGCACCGAGTCGTTCCGAGAGAGCCTGCTTGAGCGCTGTCTCTCCGTGCTTGGCCAGGAGGCCCAGGACGGAATGGAGCTCGAGGACGACGAGATCG
>JAFWGD010000201.1 GCA_017515355.1 Coriobacteriales bacterium | reverse complement strand
GAGCTCGATCCCCCGATCATCGAAGACTTCGACCTGCACGTCGAACCCGGCAAATGGGTTGCGCTGGTCGGTGGATCCGGCTCCGGCAAGTCTACGGTTGCCAAGCTCATCTGCGGGCTCCACACCCCATGGGAGGGGACGATTGCATTCGATGGCGTGAATATCGAGGATGTGCCGCGCGAGCAGTTCCGCGGTTCGGTTGCGCTGGTCGCCCAGGACATCGTCACCTTTGCCGGCACCGTTGCCGACAATGTGCGCATGTGGGACGAGTCGATCGAGGGCTACGAGGTGATCATGGCCTGCCGCGACGCGGGAATCCACGACGACATCATCGCCCGAGACGGCGGCTATCGCAGCGAGATGCTGCCTGGCGGACGCAATTTCAGCGGAGGACAGCTGCAGCGCCTGGAGATCGCTCACGTGCTTGCGCTCGATCCGACGATCATAGTCATGGACGAGGCCACGAGCGCTCTCGACGCGAAGACGGAGGCGCAGGTGATCGAGAGCATCCGCAAACGCGACACGACATGCATCGTGGTTGCGCATCGCCTCTCGACGATCCGCGATTGCGACGAGATCATCGTCTTCGATTCAGGCAAGGTAGTGGAGCGCGGCACCCATGAGGAGCTGCTCGCCAAGAACGGAGCCTATGCAGAGCTCGTAAGGAGTGCTTAGCATGAGCTGGTTCGAAGAGCAGATCGAAACGCGTCGCAAGCTCGACGATGAGCAGCTTTCCGACACCTACGTCCGACTTGCGGCGTCGGTGATGGGCGACAGGCGCTCGCCGCGATTCACCATGGATGACGCCGATGCCGCGGACAGCGCGGTCGAGGCAGTCCTGTCCTACTATGGCGAAAAGCCCGATAAGGTGCCGAATTCGGTAATCGATCCCGACGAGCGCATCGACGTGGCCATCCGCCCATCGGGAATGATGAAGCGCACCGTGCAGCTTGAGGGCGCCTGGTGGAAGGATGCAACAGGAGCCTACATCGGCAAGCTCAAGACGGGCGAACCCGTTGCCATCATTCCCACGGGAATACGCGGGTACGGCTACGTGGTGCCGGGAACCAATCGCAAGGTGCGCGTCAACGCCGCCACCTCTGCAGATCTCGATTCCGAGGCCTACTGCCTTTATCGTCCGCTTCCGTCTCACGAGCTCGCAGTGAAGGATCTGCTCAGGTTCATGCGTCGCGCGCTCGATCACTACGACTATCTGCTCATCGCCATCGCGTCGCTCGCCGTCGCTCTCGTAGGCTTGCTCCCCGCGATTGTCAACGAGCTCCTCTTCGCGAAGATCATCCCATCGGGCATGCCCTCTCTGATCTTCCCGATCGCTGCGATGCTCATAGGAGTCGCCATCGCGCAGGCAACGATAGGAATGGCGAGATCGCTTGTAGTCTCGCGCTTGCAATCCAAGCTATCGGTGCAGATCGAGGCCGCCGTGATGGCGCGTACCCTTACGCTTCCAGCTCAGTTCTTCAAGCGCTATGAATCGGGCAGCCTTGCCAACAGGGTCGTGTCGGTCGGCCATTTCGTCGAGCTCATGGCGCAAACCATCATCGGAATCGGTACAGGCGGGGGATGCGATATTTGACGAAAGTGCATCCGACCGAAGACGGGAGCACCTCCTGCGGCTTTACAG
>JAFWGD010000200.1 GCA_017515355.1 Coriobacteriales bacterium | reverse complement strand
GCGGAAGTGACGCTCAAGGGAGGGCATCGAGCTCTCAGGCCCCCGCCAAGGCCGTCATCTGCGACAGGCCCCTCACCGTTATCGCCGCCAGCGCGCCCGAGGAGGGCGAGGAGCTGCCGGAGCTCGCGCCTGGATCGGCCACCATGTTCAGGAAGAGGCTCTATCTCGCATGCTCCGACGGGTTGCTGCAGATCCTGCGCGTGAAGCCCGACGGCAAGAAGGAGATGGACGCCGCGGCATTCTGCGCGGGAATCAATGCCGCGCTCAAGGGCGGCGAATCGACTTGGAGCGCGATAGCATGAGCAAGCTGACCCCTGCGCGCTCCCTGGCATTGGATGTGATCGCGCAGGTCGATGCGCGCGATGCGTTCGCCGCCAACCTCATCGACACGATCGTCCGCACTTCCGATGCCTCCCAGCAGGACAAGGACTTCGCAGAGCTGCTCGTTTACGGGGCGATCTCGACCAGCGGAACGCTTGACGAGCTGATCGATCGCAACCTCTTATCTCCCAAGGACGTGCGTCCCAACGTGCGCCGCGCGCTGCGCATCAGCGCCTACGAGATGCTTTTCCTGGGAAAGGCGGATCACGCTGTGGTCGATCAGGGGGTAGAGCTCGTGCGCTCCGTTGCGCCTCGGGCAGCCGGCCTCGGCAACGCGGTTCTGCGCAAGATGGCCCTGGATGCCAAGGGCTTTCCATGGGGCGATCCGACTAACGATGATGCGGCCGCGGCGAGGCTCTATGGATTTCCCGAGTGGCTCGCCAAGCGTTTGATGGCCGATCTCGGCCGAGAGGGTGCGATAGCCTTCATGGATGCTTCCAACAGGCAGGCCCCGATATTCATCGCCTGCAACTACCTCAAGACCGGCTTTCCCGAGCTGCTCGAATCGCTCGCGGCTCAGGGCGTCGAGCCGAAGCCCTACGGCTGCATCGGCTGCATACGCGCTGGCAATCGCAAGGCCGCGGTCGATTGCGATGCTCTCAAGGATGGCCGCGCGCAGGTCACCGATGCCTCTGCCCAGCGCGCCGCATTGGAAGCTACCCCGCTGCCTGGCAGGCGCTTTCTCGAGATCGGCAGCGGAAAGGGCACCAAGACCATCCTCATGCAAAGCCACGCCAAGCGCGTCAACGGCGAGCAAGCCGAGCTATATTCGCTCGACGTGCACGAGTTCAAGCTGGATGTGCTAGAGGGGCGCATCGGCCGCTTTGGAGTCGAGGACGTGCGGATGCTTGTTGGCGACGCCACCAACCTCGAGTCTATCGAGGGGATCCCCGAGAGCTTCGGGAAGGTCCTGATCGATGCGCCGTGCTCCGGCATCGGCACTCTGCGCAGGCATCCCGAGATTCGCTGGAAGGTCACGCCGGAGACGATCGCCTCGCTGGCTGCGATAGGCTCGCGCATGCTCGCCAGCGCTGCGCGCCTCATAGAGCCAGGAGGATCTATAGTCTACTCGACCTGCACGCCGATGTGCGAGGAGGATGAGGACGTAGTCGAGGCGTTCCTCTCAAGCGAGCTCGGACAACGCTTCGATATCGTCGAGCTCGACGGACAGCGCTTCCTCAAGAACGAGCTCGAGCCAAGCGGCCCCGACGTGCACTTCATCGCGAAGCTGGATAGGGTTCGGTAGCGGGGTTTAAGGAGCCATGCACCTGCGAAGGTGCTATCATCTTATCGGGCTGGACGCTTTTCCTGCCCGAAGCGAAAAACTGTTTAGGAGACATCATGCAAGAGACACGCATCATGGAGATTCTCAAGGTTGCCGAGCTGGCCGCCATAGCCGCTTCCGAGTGGAACGGGCGCGGAGACAAGGTCGCCGCCGACCAGGCCGCCACCACCGCCATGCGCAACGCGTTCAACGACATCGAGTTCTCGGGCCGCATCGTCATCGGCGAGGGCGAGCGTGACGAGGCTCCGATGCTCTTCATCGGCGAGGAGCTGGGCAAGGGCGGAGAGGAGATCGACATCGCAGTCGATCCGCTCGAAGGCACCAATCTCTGCGCTTACAACCGCGCGAACTCGCTCACCACCATTGCGATCGCTCCGCGCGGCGCGCTGCTCTATGCGCCAGATACCTACATGTGGAAGATCGCCGCGGCAACCGATTGCGGCGGCAGGCTGCACATCGACAACACCCCTGAGGAGAACGTCCGCGCAATCGCCGACGAGCTCGGCAAGCCCATCGAGGACGTCAACGTCCTCGTTCTCAAGCGCGGTCGCCACGACAAGCTGATCGAAGCGATCAGGTCGACCGGAGCAAGGGTCTCGCTCATCGACGACGGCGATGTCTACGGAGCCATCGCCACGGCGATCCCGCATACCGGCATCGACCTCTACATGGGTTCCGGCGGCTCGCCCGAGGGCGTCCTCGCATGCACCGGCCTCAAGGCCATCGGTGGCTTCTTCATGGGCAAGCTCGACTTCACGCTCGATCGCGATGGCGAGGCAAAGCGCGCGCGTGCCGAGAAGATGGCCGAGATCGACCTCGATGCGCCGCTGACGATGGACATCCTCGTGCGCTCCGAT
>JAFWGD010000199.1 GCA_017515355.1 Coriobacteriales bacterium | reverse complement strand
GGGGGCAGTAACGAGCCATGGCGGCAACCTCTCCTTGTGCGACGGGGAGAGCATCTGGATCGCGCGAACAGGGTCTCAGCTCGGCAGGCTCGGCGCCGGCGACGTGATCTGCACTGGATTTTGCGAGGACCCGCGCGATGCGGACTGCTCGAGCGAGCTCATCGTCCATCGCGCCATCTACCACGCTATGAGCCGCAGATGCGAGGCTGCTGGCGAGGAGTTCGGCCAGCGTGCGATCGTCCACGCGCACACCGCCTACACCACGCTGCTCTCGCTCTATTCCGACGAGATCGCCTCCGTCGACTCCGAGTGCAAGTATCTGCTGCCCGAGCCCACGCCCGTCATCACGGCCAAGCAGACCATCGGCAGCCCCGAGGTCGCACAGAAGATGGCCGATCTCGTGGAGGCAGGGCGCAATATCGCGGTCATCCGCAACCACGGGCCATTCTGCATCGCCAAGAGCCTCGGCGGCGCTCTGCAGCTCGTCTCCTCGCTGGAGCACTCGTGCAAGATGGCGACGCTGATCGAGCAGAAGGAGGCCGCCCGCAAGATCTTGCAGGGATAGCGTGCCAGAGCATGGACTTAACGCACCGGGGGCGCCTAGCGGGCGCCCCTTATCTTGCAGGGACTAGCTGTTAGAGACCACATCCTCGATGGCGTTGGCAAGGGCCTCGATGTGCTGCGGGGATTCGTTCAGGGCGCTCACATAGGTGAACTCGACTTCACGCGCAGCGGGGTTCGCGGCGCACAGCTCCTCGACAACGCGCGGAATCTCCACGAGCGTCTCGATGCAATCCGCCACGAAGCCAGGGAAGGCGATTGCGATGTTCTTGGCACCGGCATCGACCCATCTGGCAAGAACCGACTCGACTGAGGGCTTCAGCCACTTGCGGGTGTCGAATCGCGACTGGTAGCCTATGGCGCAATCGTCGCTCGCGATACCGAGCCGAGAGGCTATCGCCTCGGTGACGGATTCGATCTGGTCGCAATAGGGGTCGCCCGCCTCGATGTCCGCGACGAGCGTCGAGTGAAACGAGAAGAGCAGCTTCGACCCCGGCTCGTAGCTCCATTGCCTCTCTATCAGCTCGACCATGCCATCGATATAGGGACGTTGGTCGGAATACGAGGGGATTTCGATGAGCTCGGGCTTCCAGCCGCCCTTGGCTGCATTGGCAAGCTCGTCGCGAACCTTCTTCAAGCACGTGCCGACGGTCGCCCTGGTCTCCTGGGGAAACAGCGGCAAGGCGACGATGGCGCCGCAGCCCGCGCTTTCAAGCTGCGAGAGCGCCTTCTCCACGCTCATCGAGCCGTAGCGCATTGCCAGCCCAACCTCGAAGCCTCCCCCATTGAAGCCGCGCTTTGCAAGCTCTTCGGCGAGCAGATCGCGCTGCGCCTGGGATGTGAGGATGAAGGGCGAGCCGTTCTCGGCCCAGATCTTCCGATAGCTCTCTATCGTTTTCTTGGGACGCTTCGGAAGGATGAATCGGTTGAGGATGAGGCGCCAGATCGGGCGGGGCACCGAGATGATCATCGGATCCATTAGAAACTCGGCAAGGTACCTCTGAATGGCCTCGATGCTGGGCTCATCGGGAGTGCCGGTATTGATTATCAGTATGCCGATTTTGCCATGCTTCTTGCTATCCATGCTGCATATGGTATTTCAACGAAAAGCCGCCAGCGAGGGCGGCTTTGATGGATAGTTGGCCATTTGGTGTTGAATTGCATCTGTCAACAATCCCGAACCACAAATGCACATGCGTGCAAAAACTGGGCCCATCTTGCAAAAACGCGGATGAGCCCAGTTCGCTGCTGTTTGCTGCCGATGGAGCGGCTGCTGTCTAGATGACCTTGTCGATGTCAGCGGCGATCGTGTTGAAGCTGATCAGCGGCTCGTAGCGCCCGACGAAGTTGCCGTCGCGATCATAGAGGAACTTGGTGAAGTTCCACTTGATGTTCCCGTTGTTCTTCCAATCGGGATCCATCATCTCGGCAACCTGCTCCATCTGCTTGGCAACGGGCTCGTTTTGCGGCACGTCGGTGAACTTCTCGAACTTGGTGGTGGAGGTGATGTAGGCC
>JAFWGD010000198.1 GCA_017515355.1 Coriobacteriales bacterium | reverse complement strand
GGAAGTCGGCCGGGGCCTGCTGCAGATCCGCATCGATGAAGCCGCAGAAATCGCCCGTCGCGTTGCGCAGACCCGCGAGCATCGCGGCCTCCTTGCCGAAATTGCGTGAGAACGAAAGCGCGGTCACCTTGCACGGCAGGTTCGCGCGGGATGCGATGGCATCCATCTCCTTGAACGTACCGTCGGTGCTGCCGTCGTCGACGAATACAACCTGGTAGGAGTATCCGGAGCCGGCGAACGTCTCGGCCATCTGCTCGAACAGGGCCGTGATGTTGCCCTCCTCGTTATGCGCGGGGACGATAAGGGAGATATGCGGATCCGTGCGGCCGTCCATCATGCCTCATTCGTGTCGCGATGCTTCGCCAGGTCGATGAACCCGTCTTTACCACCCGTTAGTGTATCATCATCCGCCTTGCGGGCGCGCTTGCGCTTCCCGCGCATGAGAAAGGCGATGACGATCAGGATGATCAAACCGGCCGCCGTGGCGGCAAGCCCGTACTTCAGGCCCGGCGTCCCATAATGCAATTCGATCTGGTGCACGCCAGGCTCGATGAGCAGGCCGGAGAACATGCCGTTGGCGCGCATGAGCTTGGCCGGCTCGCCATCGATGGTCGCCGACCACCCCGTGCTGTACGGCATGGAGAGCAACAGGAGGCGCGCCTCGTCGGTCTCGATCGAGCCGCTTATCTCGTTGACTCCGAACTCGACATCCTGCAGCGTGTATTCGGACAGGCCGTCGACCCACTTGCCATAATGCTCCATTGGCTGAGCAATTACCTTGATGCCATCGAAATGATAGTCGCCAGCCTCCTTGAAGGTGATATCAATGCCAGACCGGGCACTCTCCGAATACCCCACGTTGGCCATGAAAACCGTTTGCCCCGTGCCCCAGGGATTACCTTCCGGGCGATATGAGATGGTGTCGGTTTTATCAGCACACGAAACCTTGATGGGCAACGCAAGGCCCTTTTCTATACCCGAACGCCTGTCGCGATCGGCGAGAACAATGCGGCTTTTCTCGAGCGTCGACAGGTCATCCCAGACAGAACGAGGGGCGTTGTTCGCATTATCGTCGAGGTATTGATCGAGCCGAGTCGACTCATGGGCTTCGATTCCTTCGACGAGCACGTAGGCCTCACATGCAGGCGGGATATCCACATCGATATGAATGATCGCCGATCCGTTAGCCGTGCTGGTCTTGTCCGCAACGTACACGTCTCCCACTTCGTCGATTCCGTCGCTGGGTTCCACCTTGAAAGCAAGCTCCCGCGAGTCGAAGATGGGGCTAATCTCATCCATCGTTCCTGCAGCCACAACCGCATCTTCATCTTGAAGCACGGCTCCTTGCATGAGGGCTTCTTGCCTCCTGGCCGGATCCATTGCATCGAAGGACTCTTCAGTGATGTAGCCGCCGTATGAATAGCCAAAGGGAAGAGGTTTTTGATTCTCATCGATTCGATAGGAATCGTAAATCCACTTGATTCTCCGCTCCTAGTCCTTGGTAAACTCGGTAACCCCGAGCTCGTTCTTGTAGGCTTCGGCAAGCGCCTCAAAACGCTCGTGCAGCTCATACGGTTTGGCAATGGCCTTATAGCCGAAAGGAATGAACTCGTTTGTCTCCCCGCGAGTACGCGACATATAGTACTTCACGCCCGCCAGTTCATTGAGAAACGTGCGGTGATCGAGTCCGAGATAACTCTGCGCGATAAAACTCGGCAGGGCCATGTCCATGTAGTAGTCTGTGATTGTGCCGCTTGACAGGCTCCAGTAGAACCCCGTAGAGGAGATGCCGCGCAGAACAGTTGCGTTGCTCCAGACAACAGGGGATGAGGAGGAAAGCTGGCTCTCGCCATCAAGTCCCATGCGGTAGAATTCTCCCGTCTTGGATCCGTAATATGCAACATTGCGCAAGGGATTATCGTCGACAATCTCGTATGCCATGCCCGCATCGACGAATTCGTCGAGCATCGCACTTTTATCGGCATC
>JAFWGD010000197.1 GCA_017515355.1 Coriobacteriales bacterium | reverse complement strand
TGATCTGGTTGGTCCTCTCGAAGTGCGCCGGGTTCTTGATGGTGCCGGTGCATCCAGCGGCAAGCAGGTTGATCGCAGGAATCATGGCTGCAGCGAAGGGGCTGCGAGACGAGTTGATGACGCACGTTGCGCCGATGGGTCGCCAGACCTCCCTGAAGCGGGTGCTCTTGAAGATCAGCCTGTCCATGATCGGCAGGTGGTTGCGCGTTCTGGTCCAGTCGCGGACGTTCTTGTTCATGCACTTGAACTCGTAGTGGACGGGAGCGACCTCGGTGAGGAACGCCTCGAACTCGCTTATCTTCAGGTCTGCGGCGATTGCCGGAACGAGCTGGTTCTCGAACTCCTTTAGGTTGAGGGAGAAGAAGGAGACCGCCTTCTCGCGCTCCTTGATCGGGTAGTTCAGACGATGGTTGAAGTACTGCGTCTGCTTCTGGCAGAGATCCTTGGCGTACTCTGGGGTGATCTTGGCGACGTCGACCTTGCGGGCAAACTCTATGGCCTCGTCCTCGGCGCGCTTCTCGAGTCGCTCCGCACGCAGCTCCTTGTAAGTCTTCTTTTCGTTCTTCTTTTTCTTTGCCATGAACCCTCTCCTGCTCTTCGATGCTCGGAAAGTCTGCGAATTTCGTTTGACAAAATCATAATTATAGCTGTAAAGGCGTTGTGGGATAATCATTTGGACGCAGTTGACGCTATTTGTAGGACAAGTGAGGGAATTGTCGCCAAAACTCCCAGATTCCATACTCGCATCGGCCTCTCCGCGGCGCCGTGAGCTTCTTCGCGAGGCGGGGGCGTCCTTCATTTGCGTCGCCTCGAATTGCGACGAGTCCGTCGATTCGGGTCTGCCTGTCAGCGAACAGGCGGTCGCGATTGCGAAGGCCAAGGCGCATGACGTGCTAGCCGCCCTTGGTGGCGACGACTCGCACCCGGTCATCGGCTGCGACACGATGGTCGTGCTCGACGGCGAGATCTTCAACAAGCCAGCCGACGTCGCAGATGCAAGGCGCATGCTGCGCGCGCTCAGCGGCAGGACCCACCAGGTCATCAGCGGAGTCTGCATCCTGTTCGCAGGGGGCGAGGTCTCCTTCGTCCAGACCACCTCGGTCACGTTCAGGAAGCTTTGCGAAGACGAGATCTCCGACTACATCGCGTCGGGCGAGCCATTCGACAAAGCTGGCGGCTATGGGATCCAAGGTGGCGCCTCCAAGTTCGTCGAAGGGTTCGAGGGCAGCTACAGCAACGTCGTGGGCTTCCCGATCGAAAGCGTCGTCGAGATTCTCTCAGGCCTAGAGTGCGAGCCGATGGACAAGCCGAAGATCCGCAAGGCGGCGAAGGCTGCGCGCAAGGCGATCGGCCCCGCGAGGCGCGAGGAGCTCTCGAGGCTCGCGTGCGAGCGCGTGATGGAAATGCCGGAGTATCGCGAGGCCAGCAGCATCGCCGTCTACAGCCCATACGGAACCGAGCTCTCGCTCGACCATTTGCTGCAGGCCCTTCCCGAGGGCAAGGAGATCTCCGTTCCCGTCGTGCTCGGAGGACGCGAGATGGAGTTCGTCGTCGTGAGCCCGGAGGATGTCATGAGCCCAGAGGCCGGCGGTTCGATGACAAAGCCCGACTTCATAGCCAAGCCTGCCGACCGCGCAAGCCTGCCCGAGGGAGCGAAGGCGCTCGGCGAGAGCGAGATCGACCTCATCATCGCCCCTGGCGTCGCGTTCGATGAGCTCAACAACCGAATCGGCTATGGCGGAGGGTACTACGACACCTATCTGGCGCGCGAGAGCCTCGGCGCCAAGCTCGTCGGCATATTCTTCGATGAGCAGATGTTCCATGGGCGCTTCGCCACCGAGAGTTTCGACATGCCGCTGCCCACGATCGCAACGCCTTCGAAGCTGATTCGCCTCTGAGCGGCAACAGTCCGCTTTAGCATCAAAGCGCCTTAATCGCTCAGGTCGAGCTCCCTCATCGCGAGCTCGTTTCGCAGCATGCGCGCCGATTCCTTGGAGAGCTTGCCGCTCTCCTCGAGACGGCGGATCGCGATGCGCTCGGCGCGGATGGCGAAGTCCTCGAGGTCGGCGTCGTCGCCCTCGCTGTACCTCGCGAAGATGAATCCCTCATGGCCAGGAATGAGCTTCGAGATGCTCGAGCCCAAAGCAATTCGATCATCCTGTTCTCGTAGGAGCGCTTCATGTTCATCAGGTCGTCGGTGGAGGCGCAATGCGAAAGCGAGCCGCTCTCGATGGCCTCGTCGATCTTCCCTAGCGCATTCTCCCTGTTGCTGCGCTTGATCTCCTTGTAGGTGTCGACCCAGACCTCAGAGAAGCTGCGCTCCCTCTCGATCATGCGCGGCCATTTTTGGGGCAACGACGAGCCGGACTTTCGCAAGGCGCGCCTTTCCCGAAGCAGGCCCCAAAAGTGAACGAGGCAATCTTTGAGAGCCTTCGCGCCCTCGACCAGGGCGCTCTTCGATCCGAGCCTTGCGCGTGCTCGCGAAGCGCGCAGACGAAGGAATAGCCGCATAGCGGGTTGACCTTGCGTGAGGCGACCATGTCGATCACGTTGTCGGTCTCCCATGAGATCAGCACCATGCTGAGGTCGATATGGCGCTGCGGCTCGATGTCGTGCTCCTCGCGCAGCCTTCCGATTCGCCTACGGTATTTGGATGCGATCGCGTTGACCGCCGCCTCGTTCTCGGGGGTGCGCTTCTCGCCGAGTGCGCCGATGATCTTGCGGTACTCCTCGATCATCAGCTCGGCCTCGCTGGTCTCCAAGCCTGCGTCGTCGACCGGCTTCGGCATCAGCAGCGGAAGGATGAAGTTCGCTGCCAGCAGCGTGAGCAGGATAACCCCGCTGGCCAGGAAGAGGATGAGCTCTCGCTCAGGGAAGGGGTCTCCGGTGAGCAGCACGGCGGGTATCGACATCGCGACGGCGAACGTCACCACTCCCTTCGCGCCAGCAAGCGTCATGATCAGCGTCGACCTCAGCTTGTTCTTGGCGTAGGTGCCAGCGGAGATGTCGGATCTGACATCGTCGTTCGTCTTGATGAAGAGGACCCAGATGAACCTGACGGCGTAAAGCACGAGCGTGATGGCGATGACGAACAACACCAGGCGCCAGTTGGCGATTGCGGGATTGACCCATACTGTGGGCAGGATCTGAGGGAGCAGGATTCCCATCATCACGAAGACGATGCTGTTGAGTGAGAAGGTCAGCGTGTTCCAGACGCTCTCCGAGACCACGCTATCCTGCGCTCCCTTGGCCTTGTGCCTGTCGGATGACATCGAGTACATGATGCCGGCGGTGACGACGGCGATGATCTCGCTGACATGGAAGAGGCTGGCGATAAGGAAGACGAGGAACGGCGTGATAACCTCGAAGATCGTGATGAAGGAGGGGTTGTCGAGGCCGATGTTGGCGATGCCGCGCATGATCAGGCCGCGGATGAACATCAGCGCGATGCCGACGACTATGCCGCCAATGAAGCTGACAAGCGTTGCGAGCGAGGCTGCGAGCAGCGAGAAGGAGCCGATGACGACGGCGCGCAGCGCGAACTGGAAGGAGACGAGCGACGAGGCGTCGTTGAGGAGCGCCTCTCCCGTGAGCAGAACCTGCTGCCTGTTCGAGACCGGCACGCGCTTGGTAAGCGCTGAGACCGCCACCGGGTCGGTTGGCCCGAGCGCTGCGGCGAAGGCGAAGGCGGCTGCGAGCGGGATGGACGGGACGATCGCGTGGGTGAAGAAGCCGACGATGAGCACGAGTGCGAAGACGAGCCCGACTGCTAGGGAGAGCACAGGGCCCTTCTGGTCCCAGAAGGTGCGCTTGTCGAGTTGGAAGCCGTCGTCGAAGAGGATCGGCGCGATGAACAAAACCAGGAACAGCTCGGTGTCGAAGCCAGTGATCTTGGTGGTTGCGAAGATCGATATCAGCACCCCGAGGACTATCTGGATCAGCGGGGTGGAGACCTTCGGGACGTAGTCGTTGACGATCACCGACACCAAGACGGCGATGAACATGGATATGACGAGGAGAAAGAGATCCATTCCTCTCCCTAATGGTCGATGGTCTTGCGTATGCCCGTGATGCGGGCGTTTGCGGTGGCCGCGCAGCCGATGGCGCAGCCTGAGGCGGAAGATGCGCGGACGCGCGAAATGTTCCGATTACATTCTATCAAGCAGGCATTTGCTGCTAGCATAAAAACACGCAATATACGCATTTGCGCAGCGTGGCACTGGCGCGCGAGGGGAGAGCAGGCTAGGCATGGTCGACAGGATCAGACTCGTGGAAAGGGCGCTCGGGACGAGCATCCTGACGCAGGACATCGTCATCGACGAGGGCCTGTGCGTCGCCGCGAGGCACAGGCGCTGCATCTGTTCGAAGTGCATCGATGCATGCCCGCACGGAGCGCTGGTCCTCGAGGGGCGCAGCGTGGTCTGCGACGAGTTGGCATGCACCCATTGCGGAGCGTGCATCAGCGCGTGCCCGACCGAGGCGATCTCCTCCACGCTGCTTTCGAAGAAGGATATTCTGGCCAGGTTTGCCAACTCGATCGAGGCTACCGAGCGCAGGCCGGTGCTGGCTTGCTCCGAGGCCCTTGGCGCCCTATCGGCCGAAAGGCGCTTCGCCAACGATCGGGTCGTCGCGCTGCCATGCCTCGACCGCATCGACGAGGCGCTGCTGCTGAGCGCGCTGGCCATGCACGCGGGAGAGGTCTCGCTCGTCTGCGGCAACTGCGCAGAGTGTGGGACTGGGTGCGGAGCGTTCGAGCGGACCCTGGCCTCTGTGAAGGGGATCCTCCAGCAAGCAGGGCTTGGCGAAGGGGTTCGCTTCGAGGTGGTGCGCGAGTTTCCGGCGCATGCGTTCGGGGTGGAGAGAGCCGAGGCCGGCGAGTCGGGCGAGCCCTCCACGGAACGCTCCACGCTTAGCAGGCGAGAGCTTCTCTCCGGCACCAAGGGCAGAATCGCCAAGGCGGCCAGCGATGTCGCCGACGAGGTCATCGTTGGCTCCGCGCTCCATTCGATAGCCTCGCAGCTTGGGTTGCTCGAGCCCGACTCTCCGATTGTCGCCTCCTCCCGAGGGCAGGTGAGCGCATGGGCGATCGGCGCGCTGGTGGAGCCGCTGCTCTCTGGCGAGCAACTTGACGACGAGCGTGCGATGCACATCGCCTCTTGCAGGGTGGATTCGCGGCTTTTCAGCCTGCCGCAGATCGATTTCGGCAAGTGCCACAGCTGCCATCTCTGCACTACCTACTGCCCGACAGGCGCACTGGTCAAGAAATCCGAGGGACCCAAGGTGCTCGGCTTCGAGATAAGGCAGCATCTGTGCTGCCAGTGCCTGGCGTGCGCGAACATCTGCAAGATCGGAGCGCTCGAGCTCAAGACCAGCGTGCGCCTCTCCGACGTGCTGCTCGAGAAGGTGCGTTACCAGCTCTACGACTGATCTGCGCCGGCACATCCGCCTGCCAAACGAAGAAGCCCGAACCTCTTGGCTCGGGCTTCCGCGATTCAAAGCTGCAGATGGATTGCTACTCGTTCTCGTCGCTCTCCGCGTCGATCGCCTTGTAGGCAGGGCGCATGATGCGCTTGCCAGAGGTGAGCTCCTCGAAGCGATGTGCGCTCCAGCCAGCCATGCGCGCGCATGCGAAGAGTGGAGTGAAGAGGTCCTCGGGTATGCCGAGCATGCGGTAGACGAGGCCGCTGAACATGTCGATGTTCGGGCAGATCAGCTTCGATGTGTGCTTGGACTTGCCGATGATCTTCGGGGACATGTCGGCGACTTTCTCCAGCAGTGCGAACTCGGGCTCGAACTCGGTGCCTGCGGCGAGGCGACGAGCCCGCTCCCTGCAGATGTCGGCCCTGGGGTCGGAGAGGGTGTAGACCGCGTGGCCCATTCCGTAGACCAGGCCCTGACGGTCGAAGGCCTCCTTGTTGACGATCTTGCGGATGTAGTCGGCTACCTCGCCATCGTCGTCCCAGTTGGAGACGTTGGCCTTGATGTCCTCGAACATCTCCGAAACCTTGATGTTCGCACCGCCGTGCAGCGGACCCTTGAGCGAGCCTATCGCGCCGGCGTAGGCGGAGTAGGGGTCGGTGCCGGAGGAGGTGAGGCAGCGGCAGGTGAACGTCGAGTTGTTTCCGCCGCCGTGCTCCGCATGGATCATCAGCATGGTGTCGAGCATGCGCGCCTCCTCGTGCGTGAACTCGCGGTTCGCACGCAGCATCGAGAGGATGGTCTCCGCGGTCGATTGGCCGGGGATGTACTGGTGGATGATCATCGACTCGTTGTCGTAGTAGGAGCGCTTTGCGTAGTAGCCGAGCACTGCGATGCGCGGAAGGCGCGAGAGCAGCGAGATGGCAACCTGCAGCTCATGCTCTGGCGCGGTGCTCTCGGGGTTCTCGTCGTAGGAGTAGAGGTTGGCGATGGAGCGCTCGAGGAGGTTCATGATGTTGCGCGTCGGAGGCTTCATGATGTAGTCGCCGATGAAGTGCTCGGGAAGGTCGCGGGAGACGCCAATCGACTCCTGGAACAGCTTGAGCCCCTTCTCCGACGGGCGCTTGCCGACGAGCAGCAGATAGCAGATCTCCTCAAAGCCGAAGCGGTCGGTCTCCTCGACCTCGCGCACGAGGTCCTTGATGTTATAGCCGCGGTAGGTCAGCTCGCCCTCGATGGGATACTTGTCGCCTTCGCTCACGAGGTATCCGTGAACGTTGGAGATCTTGGTGATGCCGACGACCACGCCGGTGCCATCGGAGTTCCTCAGGCCGCGCTTCACGCCGTATTGCTCAAAGAGTGCGGGGTCGATGGTGTTTCGCTCGATGTACCGCTGGATGAGAGCCTCACGCGATTCGGGTCTGATCTCTGGGAAGTGACTGGCCATTTCCGCCCCCTCTCGATTATTTTCGGATGCTTATAGAAAACCCATTATAGGACAACTCGAATATTCATCGTGGTTAATATCGTGAGTGTTGGGCGCTACGGCTGGCAGCCGCGGCCGCGCCCTCGCCGCAGCGGTAGGGTTGCCACGGCAGACGGCAAGCATCCTCCTGACAAGCGCATTTTGACGGCGTTAGCGGCGCAATATCTGTAGCTTTCGTGACAAAATGGAATTAGCCATTTTCAGGTGGCATAATATCTGAAAAGCAAAGGGATTCGCCATTCGTCGGTTACAGAAAAGCAGGCGGTAGCAACAGATGTTCGCGATCTTCAGAATCGTCCCGCTCGTCATCATAGCGGCCATAGTCGCCATCGTCGTCGCCCTCGCCAGGGGCACCAGGCGCTTCGGCGGCGGAAGGCGCGGCCGGGTGAACTCCGACCAGCAGGGCTCTGGCAGAACTTACGCCAACACCACGCGCTCCAACTACCATGGTCCCTCCGACGATCCGGTGGAGGTTCCCATCATCGAGGTCAACGACGTCAAGGAAGACTAAGCGGGCAGCATAGCCACCCGCTTCGACGTCACTCTCTTTCCAGCTCGATTCCTACGCTTCGGATTCCTTTTCGGACTCTGCCTTCGCTGCGGCTTCCTTCTTGCCCATGCCGAAGCTCTTGGGAAGCACCAGGTTCAGAATCACAGCCACGATGAACGAAAGCGCCACGCTGTTGCCGCCGAAGAGGCTCTGCAGCATCGCAGGGAAGATGTCGAACATTCCCGCGACTTGCGTGAATCCGATGCCGATGCCCAAGGCCGTCGCCGCGATGGTGAGGTTGCGCTGGGTGAAGCCAGCCTCGGACATCATCTGGAAGCCGCTGACGAGAATGCTTCCGAACATCATGATCGTGCAGCCGCCCAGCATGGCCTGCGGCACCGAGCTGAAGACCGAGCCGATGGCAGGTACGAAGCCAGCGAGCACGAGCACTGCGGCGCCGGTGGCGACCGCCTTGCGATTGATCACGTGCGTCATCGAGATCAGGCCGATGTTCTGGCCGAACGAATCGAGCGGCATCACGCCGAACACTCCCGAAAGCGAGCTCGTCAAGCCGTCGGCTACGATCGAGCCGGTCATCTCGTCCTTGGTGACCTCGCGGTCGAACGAGACCTTGGCCACTGCGGTGGTGTCGCCGATGGTGTCGGTGGCGCTGACGATGTAGAGCAGCGTGATCGATATGATCGCGCCGATGTCGAATTCGGGCGTGAACGGGAGGATCTCCGGAATCTGGATTACCGAGATACCCTGGAAGACCGAGAAGTCTACCTTGCCCATGAAGATGGCCACGATGTAGCCCGCGATCATGCCGAAGATGATGGAGAGCGGCTTGAGCTTTCGCGGGGCGAGCGCCTGCCATCCGAGGCAGACAACCAGCGAGACGGTGCCGATGATGAAGTTGGGAGCCGTGGCGAAGTCCTCGGCCCCTGCTCCTCCAGCGAAGGACTTGGCGCCGACGGCGAGCAGCGAGAATCCGATGGTGGCAACCACGGTGCCCGCAACGACGGGCGTGATGAGCTTGATCCAGTACTTGGCGAAGAGGCCGAGGACGCCCTCGACGATGCCGCCGATGATCACGGCGCCCACAACCACGCCGTAGCCCTGCGTGGCGGCGATGGTCGAGACCAGCGCGACGAACGACATCGCCACGCCCATGACGATCGGCATCCGAGCGCCGATCTTCCAGACTCCGAAGAGCTGGATGAAGGTGCCGATGCCCGCGCAGAGCATGGCGTTTTGCAGAAGCACGGTGGTTTGGATCGAATCGAACCCGGCAGCAGCGCATACGAGAAGGATAGGCGCGAGGTTCGCAACGAACATCGTCAGCACGTGTTGGATTCCGTAAGGGATGCCTTGCCAGAATCTGATTTTGCCGTCCCACTTGCCTAGCTCGGCTGCAAGATCGCCCTTGGTTGCTTTCTTGGTATCGTCGCTCATTTGAGCTCCAATCAACGGAGATGCAGTTAATACATTTAACGGATGCAAACCCCATTTTAGTGCTGCTGCGCATTGCTGCAAATCAAAAGGCGCGTTCGGCCTCAACCGAGCGCGCCTTAATGTGAGCGATTGCCGGAATGAATCGGCGGCCTAGAGGTTGTGCTCCTTCCAATAGACCTTGCTGTACTCGTCGATGCACTCGTTCATGTAGTCGTACACGCCGGGGAACGTGGATACGCCCAGGCCCTGGGAGGCGCCGGGGATGAAGTAGAGGGGGCCGTTCTCGTCGCATGCGCGCTTGACCTGGTACTGGATTTCCTCCTTGGTCCAATCCGGATGGTCGACCGTTGCGGAGTTGATGCCGCCCATGAAGGTGATCTGACCGCCGTACTTCTCGATGCACTTGGGGATGTCGTTTTCAGTGAGGACGCCCTGCCAGACATCGATGCCCATCTCGATCATGTAGGGGACGATCGTCGCGGCGAAGGAGTCGGAGTGGTGCGCGATGAGCTCGACACCGCGGCTCTTCCAGTATCCGTAGACCTCCTTGTAGGGCTCGAGGAAGAACTCGGCGAACATGTCGGGGGAGACGAAGGTGGAGATCTGCGTGCCCCAGTCGTCGTGGTGGAAGAGGCCGTCGGGATGCAGGTGGTCGCAAGTGACCCTCGCCAGCTCGAGCTCCCACTCGGTGATGTACTTGATGAGCTCCTTGAGCTCGTCGGGAGACTCGTAGAAGGCGCAGAGCACGTTGGAGATCTCGCACAGGTAGTGGCACATCTCGAAGATTCCGGGGGCCACGAAGGGCATCAGGAACTGCTGCTTGCGATCGATCTTCTCGGCCGCTTCGATATCCTTCTCCCACTCGGACTCGGGGAACTGCAGCGAGGGAGCCTTGACGTACTCCTTCCAGTCGTCGATGTCCTTGACCAGGATCTTATCAGGGGTATGGACGGGGAAGGCACCGGGCTGGCCCTCTGCCCACGAAACCGTGACGCCCCAGTTGTTGACCTTGTTGAGCTCGCCGTACTTGGGATTGTTGCGGTGGCGGTTGCAGGTGGTGAAAACCATGCCAAACGCTTCGTATTGCTTCACGAAGCGCTCTGGCTTGCCACCTTTCATAACCTCGTTGAGATTCTCGCGTGGTGTGAGCATTTCCTTC
>JAFWGD010000017.1 GCA_017515355.1 Coriobacteriales bacterium | reverse complement strand
GCTCTGCGGAGGTCCGATGGCCTCCATCGGCTTCCTCACCTACCAGCCGATCAATACCTCTCGCTTCATCGGAATCGGCAATGAGGGCGCGGGCGTGGTCTTCGGCGCATGGCTTCTCTTCTGTGGCATCCTCTTCACCACGATGAAGGAGTCTCAGCTCAAGGACAGGCTGACCCGCATCGGATTCCCAATCGCCTCCGCTCTTATCCTCTTCATCGTGATCTCCCCGTGGTTCGGCGCGAACTTCGGCGTTGTGATCTGGGGCATCGTCGGCGCGCTCGTGGCCTGGTGGATGTTCAGGGGCCATCGCCTCTCATGGAAGGCGGTCGTCATAGCCACCGCATGCGGCATCGTCGCTCTCGTCGCCATCGTCGCGCTCGAGGCGCTGATCTCCGGCTCATCGCACCTTGGCACGAAAGGAACCAACTTCATCAATCAGGGACTCTCGTTCATCCCATCGGTCCTGCGCGACCTTATCGAATACAACGTCGCGACGCTCGTCTACATGCCCGTGGCGACGATCGGCTTCTTCGTCGGTTGGATCCTCCTCGCATACGTGCGCATCCGCAAACCCGGCCCGTACCTGGCGTTCTTCGAGGACAGGCGCGCCTTCAAGGGCAGTGTTACCGCGATGATGATCGCCTCGCTGCTCACGTTCCTCTTCGAGGACTCGGGCATCCTGCTGCCCGCCCTCATCCTCCTATACGTTGTGATCGGGCTGGTGTGGTTCGCCTGCGACACGCGCGCGGCGAATGCCCAAGCCGCTGACGAAGATCCCGCGGTCGAGCTCTCCGAATAGCGCTGCCCTCCCTCGCACAAAGGAAGCGTGCCGCCCCGGAGGACGGCACGCACCATCGATTCTATGCCTTACAGCGACGAGCCTTACACGACGCCCTGGGCCATCATGGCCTCGGCGACCTTCTTGAAACCGGCGATGTTCGCGCCAACCACATAGTTGCCCTCGAAGCCATACTCCTTGGCAGCGTCATCCGCTGCGTGGAAGATGTTGATCATGATCTGCTTGAGCTTGGCGTCAACCTCCTCGAAGGTCCAGCTGAGGCGCTGGCTGTTCTGCGACATCTCGAGCGCGGAGGTCGCGACGCCACCGGCGTTGCTGGCCTTGCCCGGGCAGAAGATGACGCCGTTGGTCTGCAGATACTCGGTTGCATCCATCGTGGTGGGCATGTTGGCGCCCTCGGCGACGACCTTGCATCCGTTGGCGACGAGCTGCTTGGCGTCCTCTATGAGGAGCTCGTTTTGGGTTGCGCACGGCAGTGCGATGTCGCATGGGATGCTCCATACGCCGCGGCCATCCTGATACTGCGCGTTGGGATGATCCGCTGCATACTCCCTGATGCGTCCGCGACGGACTTCCTTGATCTCCTTGACGGCGGCGAGATCGATGCCATCGGGATCGTAGACCCAACCGGTGGAATCTGAGAGGGTGACGACCTTGGCGCCGAGCTGCTGGGCCTTCTCGCATGCGTAGATTGCGACGTTGCCTGCGCCGGAGATGACGACTGTCTTGCCCTCGAAGTTGTCGCCCTTGGTCTTGAGGAGCTCCTCGACGAAGTAGACGAGGCCGTATCCGGTTGCCTCGGTGCGCGCTAGCGAGCCGCCGAAGGTCAGGCCCTTGCCGGTGAGAACGCCCTCGTAGAGGTCGCGGATGCGCTTGTACTGGCCGAACATGTAGCCAACCTCGCGCCCGCCGACTCCGATGTCGCCAGCTGGAACGTCGGTGTCCGCGCCGATATGGCGGCAAAGCTCGGTCATGAAGCTCTGGCAGAATGCCATGACCTCGTTATCGCTCTTGCCCTTGGGATCGAAGTCGGAACCGCCCTTGCCACCGCCGATCGGCAGGCCAGTGGGCGAGTTCTTGAAGATCTGCTCGAATCCGAGGAACTTGATGATTCCGAGATAGACGGAGGGATGGAAGCGCAGACCGCCCTTGTAGGGGCCGATCACCGAGTTGAACTGGACCCTGTATCCGCGATTGACCTGAACGTTGCCCTGGTCATCGACCCAAGGAACGCGGAACATGATGATCCTCTCGGGTTCGACGATGCGCTCGAGAAGAGCTGCCTTCTGATACTCGGGATGCTTGTCGATCACGACGCGCAGCGACTCGAGAACCTCGGTGACTGCCTGGATGAATTCCGGCTCTGCGGCGTTCTTCTTCTCCACCATCGCGATGACATCGTCTACGTAGGACATGCTGCATACTCCTTTCGGACCGCTTATGGATATCGCCATGCAAGGCGATTTGAGCACCTATCGACATTTAGATGATAGTCTCAACTCGCATGAAACATTGTTAACACTTAGTTACTTTCGACAAGGCGCCTTTGCGCATGCCTTTTGGGCCACCTATGCATAGAAAGGCGGTTCGAATGCATGGAATGGCATCCGAACCGTCGTTCGATTCAATCTATTGGAGTTTGGGAAGCTGGCGGAAGCAGGTTACTCCGCGGCCTCCTCCGGGGCGTCGGCAACCTCTTCGACCTGCGCCTCGACGATCTCCACGGCCTCTTCGTCATCGTCGTCATCCGGGATCAGGCCCTCTTCGCGCAGCTCCGCGAGCTCGGCCTCGAGCTTGTCCTTGGCGGCAACGAGCTCGTCGAAGTCTGCCAGGTAAGAGGCATCGACCTCTGCGAGCGCTGCCCTGAGTGCCTCATTGGTCAAAACCAGCTCGCCGACCTCCTCGAAGAGATCGTTTTGCTTGCGGGAGTTGTTGGCAATCGAAGCCTTAAGCTTGCCGAACTTGCCGGTGCGGCCGACGGTCTCCGCGGCCTTATCGAAGAACTCGCCTGCTGACTTCAAGAAATCTGACATCGCAACCTCCTAAGAACTAGCGGTTGAAGGGCATTAGAGCCCCAGCGCCTTCTTGAGCGCCGAAACGCGGCGCCTGGAAACCGGAATCTGAGCATCGGTGTCGATCAGGGTGAGCAGCAGCGTGCCGCCGTTGACCGGGGTGACCTCTTCGACGCAAGCCAGGTTGACGAGGTAGCCGCGATGGACCCTGAAGAACCCATGCATCTCGAGCTTGCTCT
>JAFWGD010000016.1 GCA_017515355.1 Coriobacteriales bacterium | reverse complement strand
TACTCAAGGTCTTCGGCCCCTACATCGCAGCGCTGATCGCCACCAACGTCATCGGCCAAGTCTGCAGCAAGCTCCAGGACTACAGCGCCTGGAAGCTCGAGATCAAGGCTGCCTACCTGCTCGCCACGCAGGCGTTCGACACGCTCTCCAACCAGTCGATGACCTTCCACTCGAACCGCTTCGGAGGCTCTCTCGTCAGCCAGACGCAGAAGTTCATGAACGCGTACACGATCCTCTCCGAGAGCCTGATCTACGCGATCATCCCGATCGTCAGCTCGGCGCTGTTCACCATCGGCCTGCTGCTGCCCATCGTGCCGATTTACGTATGCATCCTCGTGGTGCTTCTCATAACCTACGTGATCATCGTCTACTGGCTCTTCAGGCGTCTGCTTCCGCTTAACGAGAAGGCCGCTTCAGCGCAGAATACGCTTTCCGGCGAGCTCTCCGATTCGATCACCAACATCCTCACCGTCAAGACCTACGGCCGCGAGTCCTATGAGCGCAAGATCTTCGACGATGCCAACAACAACGTCGTGCGCGCCGACACCAAGCGCATGCGCGCCTCGATCCTGCGCGGAGCCGTTGCCAGCGCGATCATCGTCGTCATCATGATCGCCGTGGTCATCTTCATCGCCGGCGGCAACGCCTGGTTCGGCATCAGCGCGGGCTCGCTCGTCATGCTCTTCACCTACACCTACTCTCTGACGATGCAGTTCAACAGGCTCAACATGACGTTCCAGCAGCTCAACCGCGGAATCGGCGATGCGCATGACATGACCGTGATTCTCGATGAGCCGACGCTCGTCGACGACATCGAGGGCGCCAAGGAGCTCGTCGTGGACAAGGGCGAGGTCGAGATCAAGCATCTCAGCTTCGAGTACACCGACGCGGGAGCGCCCAACAAGGTCTTCGAAGACTTCTCGCTCTCCATCCCCGCAGGTCAGCGAGTGGGAATCGTCGGCCGCTCCGGCTCTGGCAAGACCACGCTTACCAAGCTGCTGCTGCGCCTCTCTGACATCCAAGGCGGCACGCTCGAGATCGACGGGCAGGACATCTCGAAGGTCCAGCAGGTCAGCCTGCGCAGCCAGATCGCATACGTTCCGCAGGAGCCGCTGCTCTTCCATCGCACGGTTGCCGAGAACATCGGCTACGGCAAGCCCGAGGCCTCATTCGAGGAGATCAAGAAGGCCGCAGACGATGCCAACGCCACCGAATTCATCGAGAAGCTTCCCAACGGGTTCGACACGATAACCGGCGAGCGCGGCGTCAAGCTCTCTGGCGGCCAGCGCCAGCGTGTCGCGATCGCGCGCGCGATATTGGCCAACAAGCCGATCCTGATCCTCGACGAAGCCACCTCCGCGCTCGACTCCGAGAGCGAGATGCTGGTCCAGGACGCACTGAAGACCCTGATGAAGGGGCGTACCTCCATAGTCATCGCTCACAGGCTCTCCACCGTGGCCAGCCTCGACCGTATCGTCGTCCTCAGCGAGGGCAAGATCGTCGAGGATGGCACGCACTCCGAGCTGATCGAGTCCAACGGCGAATACTCGCACCTATGGGACAGGCAGACCGGAGCATTCCTCGACATCGAGTAGCGCTCCCCCTCCCACCCGAAAATCAAATCGCAGAATCATGAAAGGCGTCGTTATGATCCGGACAATCATCAGAATCGATGAAGACAAGTGCATTGGCTGCGGTGCATGCGCCGATGCATGCCACGAAGGCGCGATCGAGATGGTCGATGGAAAGGCCAAGCTCACCCGCGAGGACTACTGCGACGGTCTGGGCGATTGCCTCCCTGCATGCCCGGCCGATGCCATCTCGTTCGAAGAGCGGGAGGCTCCCGCCTATGATGAATCCGCCGTGCTCGCTGCCAAGGTCAAGAAGTCGCTTGCGCAAGGTTGCCCGGGCGCACAGGCGAAGGCGGTCCAGCGCGAGAGCAGCACAGCCCCGCAGGCTTCGGATTCCATCGACAGCCAGCTGCGCCAATGGCCGGTTCAGATCAAGCTCGCGCCGACGAAGGCTCCCTATTTCGATGGCGCAGACCTCTTGATAGCGGCCGACTGCACCGCTTACGCCTATGGAAGCTTCCACAACGACTTCATCCGCAACCGAATCGTGCTCATCGGGTGCCCAAAGCTCGACGGCATCGACTACTCCGATAAGCTGGCCGAGATCATCGGGGGAAACGACATCGAGAGCATCACGGTCACGCGCGTGGAGGTGCCCTGCTGCGGCGGGCTGGAGTACGCGGTGAAGCAGGCGCTGCAGAAGAGCGGGAAGCCCATTGCATGCCAGGTGGTCACGATCTCAACAGACGGACGCATCTTGGATTGACGCGCTCGCCGCTAGAGGCTAGCTAAACCCGCAGTTTGCACTGGACTGCCCGAATGCAATGCATGCACCGGCAACACCGGTGCATGCCCATAGCGCCTATGCACTCCCCTCTCCAGCGGACCCGCCTTACAGCGCCTCCTTCTTCGCCACCGACCTTCCGAGGGCGATCTTGAGATTGCCGTTGAGACACCTGAGCTCGTCTATCATCGCCTTCTCGGTTCCCTCCTCCCTCATGCGCAGAGAGTACTGCACCTTGAAGAGGCTGCCCATGTTGGTCGTCTCGACCTTCTCCAGCTCATGCTCGGTCGTGTAGCTGTCGAGCACGTCGTCGAACATCCCCTCGTACTCGAGGTCCTCGGGCACGGAGACCACCAGGGTCTTCTCCGGCAGCTTCGGCTTGCCGAAGGGAGAGAGCACGTAGGCGATGTTGACTATCGCGATGATTACCGTGAACACCGC
>JAFWGD010000196.1 GCA_017515355.1 Coriobacteriales bacterium | reverse complement strand
CCCTGTCCGCAGCCTTCGGGGCCGCCGACGGTGTACTCGCAGAGCACCTCTCCGCCCTTGATGTGCTTCTCTACGATCTCGGCTGCCTTGTCGGCATCCATGTGGACGTAGGTGGTTCTGTTGCCCTGAGCATCGAAGACCTCGACGATCGGCTCGAGGAAGCACGATCCGATGCAGCCGACGCGGTCGACCACCGCGTCCTCGCCAGCGAGGAGTTCGTAGAGCTTGTCGTAGACCGGCTGGGCGCCTGCGGTGAGCCCGCATGTGGCCATGCCGACGGTGAGCCTGAATGCAGGGGTCTTCTTCGCGGCTTCGAGCTCGTCGAAGATGGCCTTCAGATTATCCTTTGCTGCCATATCGCACCCCCTACATGTACTTGGCCAAGATGCCGGCGACGCGATCTGGAGTCATGTGACCGTAGACATCGTCGTTGACCAGCATGATGGGCGCGAGTCCGCAGGCTCCGACGCATCGGGTGGCGTCAACGGAGAACTTGCCGTCATCTGTCATCGCACCGACTTCGCAACCGAGAACTTTCTCGACCTCGGCCAGAACCGATGCGGAACCCTTAACGTAGCATGCCGTGCCAAGGCATACGCTGACTTGGTTCTCGCCCTTGGGATTAAGCGTGAACCGCGTGTAGAACGTCGTGACTCCATAGATTTCGGAAAGGGGTATGTTCAGCTCCTCCGCTATGATCTTCTGCACCTCTTCGGGCAGATAGCCATAGATTTCCTGAGCCTCGTGGAGAATCGGCATCAAGGGCCCCTGTTCACCCTTATGGGCTGCGATGACCTCCCTCAGCTGCCTCTCCTGTTCTTCAGTGCCTGCGAAAGGCACTGTCGTCTTGCAATTTGGCACGACATCCTCCTTCTTGCGCTTTCACAGATGCGCTTTTCCGCAGAGGCACCGATGCTCTTGCCTGTGCTGAAAAGCGCGTATCAGGTGAATTCTTCCAAACAGGTATTCTAGCAGAAAAGGAAGTTTACAGATGAAAACGCTGATGTTTTAGGATTGGCTGGACAGATTTGTCCTACAGCAATCCAGATATAATCCTTTCGATGGCCGAAAGGACGCTTTTATCGAAGGTGTATTCGACAATTTGAGGCTGTCCATTCGATTGAACCTGCTCAATCCTGACAAATGCAAGCTCTACACTCTCATAGCCAGAATCCAACAGCGCATACGCATAGCACATGGCCTGCAGGCGATGCTTATCCTGCAAGGCCTCGGGAGTCTCGTCGGGGCTGCCCCCAGTCTTGTAGTCGACCACGAAGGCGTGCTTGCCGTCGTTTGTACAGAGAAGGTCGATCTCGCCATTGAGATAGTACGGCAGCATGGATTGGCCGCCCTTCCCTGGCGTGGCGATGGTGCTATCCGCGAAACGGATGCAGAAGGGAACCTCGGGGCGCACGCTCGCGAAGCCGGCTGCCTTGGCAGCCACATCGCTGGCCACCCATGTGGCAACCGCGAAGCGCAAGCGCTCGATCTGGTTCGGGGTGAGCTTGAAGTTGCGCGCGATGTCGAGGACGCTGTCCGTGGGCAACGGCCTCACCGCTCCCCTGCCCGATTCGCTCTGGGTTCCATCGCCAAACGAATGGGTGAGCGCCATCCTCTCGCAAACCGCATGGAATGCGAGACCGAGTATCACAACGACTCCATCCCTGCTCGACTCTCCATCAACGCCAGACGCCTCGATGACCTCGAGATCCTCGGGGTAGAGATCCGGGTCGGCGTGCGAGAGCGAGCTGTATGAGAAGAACCCGCTGAAGGGAACGGGGATGCCCGCCAGCTCGAGTTCGCGCGGCTCGGAGCCAAGGATCGGCACGCTTGGATTGCGCAGGGCGATGCTGGCGACTGGCAGCTTGTAATCGGGGTGCCCGACCCACAAGATGTTGCCATTCTCGTCTTTGGCGAGCTCGATCAGCTGGTAGTCGCAAGGGTGCGAACCGCCGAAATCGACCATCCCCGATGCGCTGGGAAAATCCCCGATTCCGAAGATGCCGGTGCAGAGGTCGCGAAGGGCCGTACCCTCCTTGACGCCGACGTCGATGATCGGCTTGTATTGGGCTCCTATCACGAGCACCTCGGCTGCACGCGTGATGCCGACGTACATCTTCCTGTCGTTTTCGTGGTAGCTCTCCTCGATGTCGAAGTTCCTGAGCATCCTGGAGTATGCGCTGGCGCTGGGAGCGCTCTTGAAGTCGATCTCGGACTCATCGATCGCCAGCTTCTTCGCCAGCTCGCCAACCTTCGGGTAGATGTCCTTGGTTCTGCCCCAATCGAGCGACGCATAGACGCTTCCGCTGCGCTTGACTAGCGCCAAGGTTCCGCTGCGATCGTTCCTGTCGGTGTTGGAGCTGAACTCGGCGAGGCCCGCCACCTTGAACTGCAGGCCCTTCGACGCATGGATCGTCGTGATGCGGACGGCGTTCTCCTCTCCTCCGAAGAGGACTCCAACGCGGTCGGCAGAGCCATCGGCGATGCGTCTCTTGAAGGCGGCGTTGATGTTCGAGACGCCCATGATGTGCTGGGATTCGTACTCCTCGATGATTCTGATCGCCTTGAACAGGTTTGCGCAGGAGGCGCTTCCCACACTGCCGGCGCCCGCGAGCCGCGAGATGAAGCCGCTCTCGCTCAGGACCGCCTCGACGACGTATGCCACGCTGCGATGGCGGAGCATGGCTCTGCAGCGACCGAAGAGATCGCGCACGAACTCGAGCGATGCGGAAAGGGCGATCTCGCGATCGAGCAGCGCGGCGGCTATGTCGATGTGGCGCGCCCGCGCTGCGATTCCCAGATTCGCGATCTCCGCATCGCCGACGTCGACGATGCCGCTCATCAGGAATTCGAAGAGCGCTTGGGAGTCGTGCGGGCTGGCGAGACATCCGAGGATGCACGAAACCGCAACGACCTCGGAGCATGTCCAGAATCCAGATCCGCCCGCGATGACCGCTTGGAAGCCTTCAGCCTCGAGCGCCTGCGAGAAGATGTCCGCATGCGTCATCGCGCCGAGCAGCAAGACCATATCGCCTGCCGAGAAGGCTCCGCTATCGCGAAATTCCGCGAACTTGCGGGCAATCGCCGCAGCCTCGTACCTGCGGTTCGTCTCAGAAGCCGCCCCCCTCGCGACTATAAGGTTGAGCCTCGAAAGGCCGCAAACGGTGGAAGGTCCGGGCTCCAATCCAGGTTTGAGCTCGAGGAACCTCTTCCCGAATACAT
>JAFWGD010000195.1 GCA_017515355.1 Coriobacteriales bacterium | reverse complement strand
GCTACCTCTACGAGATGGAGTCGATGGACGAGGTTCTCGATGCGCTCACCAAGCAGATGGAGTACTGGTTCCACTGGGACGAGACCATCGTCAACCTATTCGAGAACATCGCCCGCAAGGAGCTCCCGCAGCCGCTGGTCTCCGCGCTGATGGTCGGCTGCATGGAGTCCGGCCGCGATGCCATGGATGGCGGCGCCAAGTACAATGGCAACGGCCTGACCGGCGTCGGACTCGGCAACGTCATCGACAGCCTCAACATCATCGATCAGCTCTGCTTCAAGACCAAGAAGTACACCACCCGCGAGCTCTACGACGCCTACATGGCCAACTGGGAGGGCTACGAGGAGATGCAGGCGTACATCAACAACGAGGTCGTCCGCTATGGCAATGGAGATTCCGAGGCCGACAAGTATGCGAGTTGGTTCAGCCATATGATCTGCTCGATCGGCAACAAGCTCAACGGCCATCGCGGCTACTTCGGCATGGGCACTTGGCCCGTCACGATGAACGTCCTCTACGGCTACAGCACATGGGCGACCCCAGACGGCCGCAATGCCGGCAAGCCCCTCGCGGACGGAATCTCCGCGCTTCAGGAGATGGATGTCAACGGTCCGACCGCCGTCATTGCCTCGGTAGCGACGATGGATCATGCCGAGTACCACAACGGCACGCTGCTCAACATGAAGTTCCACCCGAGTTCGGTCAACACTGACGAGGGCGTCGAGAAGCTCGCTAACCTCATCAAGGCGTATTTCTTCGAGATGGGAGGAATGCAGATCCAGCTCAACGTTGTTTCCGCCGACACCATGCGCGCCGCGCAGAAGGACCCGGAGAACTACAAGGACCTCGTCGTCAGAATCGCGGGCTTCTCCGCATACTTCGTCGAGGTCTACGAGGATGCCCAGAACGACCTGATCCGCCGTACGGAGCAGGGGTTGTAGGCGCCGAGCCAACGCAAGTTTGAAGCGGGGGAGGGACGATCTCCCCCGCAAAGCATGTTGGAATATACTTCGAATACCGTGAAACGCTCAGTAAAGGCAATAGTCAACGCGCTCTTCCTGGTCCTCTGCATCTCGCTGACGATCTACTTCGTGATGCGCGGCGAGGATTTCAGCACGCTGCTCGCATATCTCGAGAGCTCGTCGCAGGTCTACTGGATCATCGGCATGGTTCTCGTCATAGCCTTCATCCTCTGCGAATCGCTGATCATCTTCTACATGCTGCGCAACCTGGGATGCGAACCCAAGCTCACCCATTGCTTCCTCTATTCGTTCATCGGGTTCTTCTTCAGCCTAGTCACGCCAACCGGCTCCGGCGGCCAGCCGATGCAGCTGGTCTACATGAAGAAGGACGGCTTGCCGCTATCGATGAGCACGCTCGTGCTGCTATTTATCACGATCACCTACAAGTCGGTGCTCGTGCTCATCGGCCTGTTCTTGGTCGTCGCGCGCCCGGAGGCGATGATGGTTCTCTTGGAGCCGGCGATGTTCTGGATCATTCTCGGCATCGTCCTCAACGTCATCGTAGTAGGGTGCATGCTCGCGCTCGTCTTCTCGCCCAAGCTCGCAAAGCGCATCGTCATGTGGGCGATCCGCGTCATGCGTAGGATCAGCCATTGGTTTTAGTTAGATCGTCTTGTTGTGAATGAGTTTTTTTCTATGTTGTAGTAGTATGATT
>JAFWGD010000194.1 GCA_017515355.1 Coriobacteriales bacterium | reverse complement strand
GAAGGACAGCGGAGAATACTCGCAGTTCAGCAACTGGATCGACTTCGCTGGCTACTTCGCCAACAGCAACAGCGCGCTCACCTGCGTGGTGGCCATGGACGATCCATGGGGCTCCTACGCGATGCCGGTCTTCAAGAAGGTAATGACGTTCGCTGCTGAGAGGTACGTGGTCGTCGCGTACGACTAGCGGCAGACGGGATTTGACTAAGGAGCTGGGCATATGCAGATTCAGAGGAAAATGACAGATCTTCTCGAGGGTTTGGATTACACCACCGCCAAGGGCGATGATGCGACGATCACCGGCCTGGCATTTCACAGCGACAAGGTCACCCACGGCGACCTGTTCTTCTGCATCCCGGGATTCAAAAGCGATGGCCACGCATACGCGCCCGATGCGGTTTCGAGGGGCTGCGCGGCGCTAGTCGTCAAGCGCAAGCTCGACCTCGAGGTTCCGCAGTTCATCGTCGAAGACCCGCGCAAGTACATGGGAATCATCTCCTCGCGCTTCTACGGCGATCCGTCGGAGCAGATGGACGTCGTCGGAGTGACGGGCACCAACGGAAAGACCACGACGACATACCTCGTCGATTGCGTCGCTAGGCATATGGGAAAGAAGACCGGAATCATCGGCACCATCGGCGCGAAGATCAGCGACAAGGTGCTTCCCGGCGACCGCACGACCCCGGAGTCTCCCGATTTGCAGTCGCTTTTCGCCGAGATGGTCGAGGCTGGGCTCCGAGGTTGCGATGGAGGTTTCGAGCCACGCAATCGAGCTGCATCGCGTCATGGGTACGCGCTTCTCGGTGGTGGCGTTCTCGAACCTCACGCAGGACCATCTCGACTTCCACAAGACGATGGAGGGCTATTTCAGCGCGAAGGCCGCGCTCTTCGACAAGGTCTACTCCGACAAGGCTGCGATCTGCATCGATGGCGAATACGGCCAGCGCCTCTCTGAGATGGCCGTCGAGAATGGCCTTGATGTCATCACCTGCGGATTCAACGAGGACGCATACGTGCATGTGCGCGATGTCGAATACCTGACCACCCACACCAAGCTCGCGCTTACCGTCGGCGACGAGGACGTTGAGTTCGATTACGCGCTCATCGGGCGCTTCAACGTCGAGAACATCATGGTCGCCACCTCGATCTGCCTTGCGCTCGGCTATCCGCTCGATGTGATTTGCGAGGCGTTCTCCGAGGCCGCGGCGGCTCCTGGCAGGCTCGACAGGGTCATCTCCGATGAGGCCTCAGAGCTGGGAATCTCCGTTTACGTCGACTATGCGCACACCCCTGATTCGATCATCAAGGCGATTGCTGCGCTGCGCCCGATCTGCGAGGGAAGGATCATCATCGTCTTCGGCTGCGGAGGCGACCGCGACGCGCTCAAGCGCCCGCTGATGGGCGCCGCTGCGTGTAAGGCCGACTACGCCAACGTCACCAACGACAATCCGCGCACCGAGAAGCCCTCTGCGATCATCACCCAGATCCTTCCCGGCATGCAGGATTCCAAGGAGCGCTACGAGGTCATAGAGGACAGGCGCTCCGCGATTCGCCGCGCCATCGAGCTCGCTGAACCCAAGGATGCGGTTCTGATTGCCGGCAAGGGCCATGAGACCTATCAGATCATCGGGACCGAGACGTTCCCGTTCGATGACAAGCAGGTTGCGGCCGAGGAGATCGCCAAGGTCGCGAAGCAAGGTGAGTGATCTGTGGAACTGAGCATTGGCAAGATCATCGATGCGCTCGACTGCGAGGTAGCGCTGGAGCCGGCAGATCGTGGGCTCGTGGTTCGCGATATAACCTGGGATTCGCGCAAAGTCGCAGCTCAGGGCGCATTTCTTGCAATGGTGGGTGAGAAGGTCGATGGCAATTCCTTCATTCCCGCTGCCGTGGAATCCGGCGCTTCGCTAGTCATCGCGACGAAGGATCCCGAAGCCGCCGCACTCGATGCAGCCAAGGCCACGGGAGCTGCGATCGCAGTGGTGCCCGAGCCTATCGAGGCGATGTCGGCTCTGGCCAGACTCCAGCGCGATGAGCTCGATTGCCGTGTCATCGGAGTGACCGGATCGTCAGGCAAGACGACCACCAAGGACCTCATCGCCACCGTGATGTCGGCAAGGTTCGCCACCGTGGCGACCGCCGCCAACCAGAACAACGAGCTCGGCGTTCCCGCCACCGTGCTCAACGCCAACGCTTCCACGGAAGCGCTCATCGTCGAGATGGGCATGCGCGGTTTCCACCAGATCGAGGGCCTTTGCGCCTTCGTGCGTCCCAACATCGGCGTCATCACGAACATAGGCGTTGCGCATGAGGAGCTCCTGGGCTCGCAGGATAACATCGCAAAGGCGAAGTCCGAACTGATATCCGCGCTGCCTGACGGCGAGGGAATCGCGATCCTCAATGGCGACGATCCCTTCACCCCGCGTGTGATGGAGGTCTCGGCAGCCAAGGAACGCGGCATCGAGGCGCTGCTCTACGGCCAATCCGAGGGTTGCGATGTCCGCGCCGAGAACGTCAGCTTCACCGAGGAGGGGCAGCCCTCCTTCGACATAGTCCTTCCCGATGGGTCTCGCAGCCGTGCGAGCCTGTCGATAATGGGTGCCCACAACGTCGGCAATTCGCTTGCCGCAGCTGCGGTGGGCTTTGCCTGCGGAATGGACGTGGAGACGATCTGCACTGCGCTCGCAACTGCGCAGAGCGGCCATATGAGGCAGGAGGTCGTCTACGCGCAGTGCGGCGCGAAGATCATCAACGACGCCTACAACGCCAACCCCGATTCCGCCTCCGCAGCGCTGAGGCTGCTTGCCATCATGGCCGCCGAGGGCAGGAAGATCGCGGTTCTAGGCGACATGCTCGAGCTCGGCCCGAACGCACCTGCGCTCCACCGCGGGGTGGGGGAGCTTGCAGCCAGCCTGGGCATCGACATGGTCGTCGCCGTGGGCGAGCTTGCCGCCAACATCGCACAGGGTGCGCGCGAAACCGCGGGAGAGAGCATCGATGTGCTCGAGTTCTCGGACGCCGAGGCCGCCGCTGAGGGCCTGAAGGGAATAGTGGCAAGCAAGGATCTGGTTCTGCTGAAGGCTTCCAGGGGGATGGAGCTGGAGAAGATCGCGAAAGGATTGGTAGATTAAATGCACGCTTCCTCGAGCTATCCGACTTTCCAGGTTTTCCTGGCGGTCTTCATCGCGATGGCGATCGCGATGATTGTCCTGCCGTTCT
>JAFWGD010000193.1 GCA_017515355.1 Coriobacteriales bacterium | reverse complement strand
TGCCCTTGGTCGCCTCCCGGATGCCATCCAGTAGGCTGCGGCCTCAAGCTCTATGTCGATGAGAACGGCAGGCTCGAAAAGGTAGAGGGCGACGAGAACCATCCCGTTACCCAGGGACGCCTTTGCCCGAGGTGCATCGCTCTCAAGGATTACGTCTACAGCCCCGCACGCATCTTCAAGCCGATGAAGCGCGCCCGCAGGGATCGCGGCAACGCCGATGCTTGGCAGGAGATCTCCTGGGACGAGGCATTCGCGATCATCAAGATCTATTACGAGCGCATCGTCAAGGAATATGGCCATGAGGCCATCGTCGGCTTCTCCGGAACCGGTCGCGAGGGCGGCACGATGTCGCTCTATCCGACGATGGTCTTCGGAACCCCGAACTACTGCTACACGCAGTCCGGCTACGCGTGCTACACCCCGCGCCTCGCTGCAGTCGCCTACATCGTTGGCTGCACCTATCCCGAGTGGGACTACGCAGGTGCGCTTCCGGGCCGCTGGGAGGATGAGCGCTATGAGCTCACCGAGTGCCTGATCTTCTGGGGCAAGGCTCCTCTCGAGTCCAACCCGGACGGCTTCTTCGGCCATGCTGTCATCGACGCGATGCGCCGCGGAACCAGGACCATCTCGATCGACCCGCGTGTCAACTGGCTTGCAACCCGCTCCGACATCCATCTGCAGATCCGTCCCGGCACCGATACCGCTCTCGGTCTCGCGATGCTCAACATCATCATCAACGAGGACCTCTACGACCATGATTTCGTTGAGTACTGGTGCTATGGCTTCAACGAGCTCGCAGAGCGCGTGCAGTACATGACCCCGGAGAACGCCGCCGAGATCTGCCAGGTTCCCGTAGAGAAGATCTACGCTGCAGCCAGGATGTACGCAACCGCAAAGCCCGCGGCTATCATGTGGGGCCTTGCAGTCGACCAGAAGACCAACGGCATGCAGAATGGTCAGGTCATCATCGACCTCCAGGCCATCACTGGCAACCTCGACCGTCCTGGCGGACAGCTCCTTCCGGGTGCAGACGCCTGTCACAACGAGCTCGGCTTCGGATTCGCCGAGTCCATCGGCCCAGAGCTGATGTCGAAGATGGTCGGCCTCGACAAGTATCCCGCATACTGCAACATGATCCTCAACGCGCAGGCAGACCTGATGCTCGAGGCTCTCGAAACCGATCAGCCCTATCCGATTCGCATGGGATTCTACATGGGCAACAACCTTCTCGCCTGTACCTCGCAGGAGCCCAAGCGCTGGCACGACGCCATCATCAAGTCGCTTGAGTTCTGCATCGGAATCGACACCTTCATGACCCCGTCGATCGAGGCCACCTGCGATCTCTTCCTTCCGATCGCAACCGTGGCTGAGCGCGAGGGAACCGTCTTTACCCACTATGCTCCCTGCACGGTCACCGCTGGCTTCATGCACAAGGCCATCGACTGCGGCGGACTTCCGTCCGACATGGAGCTCGCGTATGAGCTCGGCAAATATCTCCACCCGGAGCGCTTTGCCAAGTGGGCCAACGCGCATGAGCTCGTCGAGCAGTTCCGCCTCGGCGTCAACGAGCATGGCGAGTACTTCGATCGCGTCTCCGAGTGCGTCGTCGCCCAGATTCCGATCGAGTACTACAAGTACGAGAAGGGCCTCCTGCGTCCCGATGGAATGCCCGGCTTCGCAACCCCGACCGGCCGCGTAGAGCTCTGGTCCTCCGCGTTCAACCAGTTCGGCGAGGATCCGCTGCCTTACTACGAGGAGCCCGAGTTCGGTCCCGTCGCTTCGCCTGAGCTCATGGAGGAGTATCCGTTCGTACTCACCACCGGCGCCCGCGTCACCGCCTTCTTCCACAGCGAGCATCGTCAGATTCCGTATCTGCGCGAGCTCAATCCCGATCCGATCGTCGAAATCAACCCGAAGGTTGCCCAGGAGTACAACATCGCCGATGGCCAGTGGGTCAAGATCTCCAGCCCGTTCGGCGAGTGCGTCCAGAAGGCAGTCGTCTGCGAGTGCGTCGACGAGAAGACCATCCACGCGCAGCATGCATGGTGGTTCCCGGAGGAGGACGGCAACGAGCCCAACCTCTACGGCGTATTCCGTTCCAACATCAACAACCTGCTTCCCAACGGACATATGGGCAAGCTCGGCTTCGGCGCTCCGAACAAGTGCCTCATCTGCAAGATCGAGCCGACCGCGGAGTCCTATGACACCGACATGCAGGCGATTTGGGAGAAGTTCGGAACCCTCGTCTAATGAGCGTAGACGACCTCAAAGGTTCGATAGCGTATATCCTCTACCGAGGAGGAGCAATAGGAGAGGAGCTGGTCGACGATCGTTCGACCGGTTCCCCTTTGCCTGTTGCGATAGGTGCAGGTCGAGTGCCCAAGGGCATCGAGGAGGCCATCTGCTCGATGGAGGTGGGGGAGAGCAAAACCGTGCGCATACCGCCGGAGAAGGGCTATAGCCACTACAACCAAAAGGATGTCCAGTGGTACACCCGCGCTCTCATACCGAATGGATACGGCCTCAAAACGGGAGATATCGTCACTCTTTCGCATCCTCAGGACAAAAGTGTTGGAGTGGGTAGGGTGATAGAGGAAACCGAGGATCTCGTGCGCATCGACCTCAATCATCCTTATGCAGGCAAGGAGCTTGAGTATTGGATCAAGCTCGTGGATTTGAAACAGAGATGATCGCCTTGTGTTATCCATGCACCAGTTGCGGCAAATGCGGCAAGTTCAAGAAGGATAGCCCCCTCTACACTCCTACGCCCACTCTTCCTTGCATGAAGTGCGGCGGCGACGTCGATCTCGAAACAGGCAAGTGCACCAAGTGCGGAGAAGTTGCATTCCTCACTGCTGGAATGAGGGACAAGTAGTCTCCATCGGCGCATTTGCATTCACTCATCAGATCTGTTGCTTCATATCCAAATAGCCTCAGTACTCTCCGATTTCGTATAATTCCGCAACACTTTCGAGCAGATAGGATCAGAAATGGGAAAGTTCAACGACTATAAGCATGTCTTCGAGCCGATCCAGGTTGGACCGATCACCTTGAAGAACAGGATCCAATTCTCTCCCCACGCCAACAACATGGTCAACGCCTATGGCGAACCGACCGATCTGTTCGTGAAGTACTTCGAGGAGCAAGCCCGCACAGGAGCCGGCCTCATCTCCATATACGCCACTCCCGTCAACCAGGAGCATGGCGTCGAATCGGAGATCAACATCACAACGGACAAGGTCTGCTGCTCGCTGTGCAGGCTAACCGAGGCCGCGCATATGCATGACGCAAAGGTATCGATCGAGCTCATGCACGCAGGCAGGGGAGCCGACCCGAAGATGCTCAAGCGCGGATACGCCCTTGCTCCCTCGGACATTCCGATTCCCGGGCAGGCGCAGAACCTCAAGGTGATGGATCGCGACGACATGCAGGAGATCATCGACAACTTCGTCGATTGCTCGCTGAGGGCCAAGCGCTGCAACGTAGACATGATCCTCGTCCACGGTGCTCACGGCAATCTCATCGGGCAGTTCCTCAGTCCCAGCACCAACAAGCGCACTGACGAGTACGGCGGCACCATGGAGAATCGCTTTCGCTTCCCGCTTGAGCTGCTCAAGGCCATTCGCGAGGCCGTGGGCCAGGATACCGCTATCGAGATGCGCCTCTCAGGCGACGAGATGATCGAGGACGGCATCCACATCGACGAGTGCGTGGAGTTCGTGAAGCGCGCCCAGGAATACATCGACATGGTCCATATCTCCTCCGGTCTCATCGTCGTCTGGAAGGCTTCGTTTTACACGATGCCGCCATACTACATGCCTCGCGGCAACAACATCGCCTTCGCGAAGGCGGTCAAGAGCTGCCCTGACATCCATATCCCAGTTGCCGTTGTGGGAGGCATCAACAGCCTCGAGATGATCGACGAGATCATCGAGAATGGCTCCGCAGACATCGGAGTCATGTGCAGGCAGTTCCTCGCCGACCCGGACATCATCCACAAGTCGCGCGCAGGCCATCCCGAGGATGTTCGCCCCTGCCTGCGCTGCCAAGGTTGCTCCGAGACCTATGGCAGCCATGTTCGATGCTCGGTCAACCCAGGACTTGGCATGATGCCTCCGTTCGATAAGGTTCAGCCGGCTCCCGTGAGGAAGAAGGTGGTTGTCGTTGGCGGCGGAGTCGCTGGAATGACCACCACGCGCACGCTCGTCGAACGCGGCCACGATGTGATACTCATGGAGCAGGGAGATTCGCTCGGCGGAGTGCTCCCTCATATATGCGGCCTGCCCTTCAAAGGCGATCTCAAGCGCTACTCCGACTGGGCTATCCGCATGACTGAGAGCTGCGGTGCCGAGATCAGACTCAACACGAAGGCCACTGCAGAGCTCATAGAGGCCGAGAATCCCGACGCGCTCGTCGTGGCGGTAGGCTCAGAGCCCGTCAAGCTCGACATCCCGGGCATCGATGGCCCGAATGTAAAGAGGGTCATGGATGTGGATGAGGGCATCGAGCAGGTTTCGGGCAAGGTGGTCATCTGCGGAGGCGGCGTATCGGGCTGCGAGTGCGC
>JAFWGD010000192.1 GCA_017515355.1 Coriobacteriales bacterium | reverse complement strand
CTGCGTGGACGCGATTACCTCCGGAAGATTCCCTATTCCCTCGGCCTCCACCATGAGCCGCATCGCATACTCTTCGATCTGGGCAAGCTCGTTGGAATCGGCAAGCGCCGCCGCAAGGTTTTCTTTGGCCTTTTCGCTTCCCGCCTGCTCCTCCAGGATGGCCACAGCCTCGTCGCGCCGCTTCGTCTCAAGGAGCTCCTCGAAATAGTTGTCCATGAAAACGCGATCGCCCGTCGTTGCGAACAGGCGCACCTGGGTCGTAAGGTAATCGGACGCCTCCATGAGCTCTGTGTCGGCGTCGGAGCATGCCTTGTACCGCGCGTACACGTCATCCGATTGGCCGGTCGCGATCAGAAGCTGCAACATCAGAAAGACGGCTATGGCGATGAGCGCTATCGACACCCCTATCGTCGCCGCATTGATGCGTGTGATTCGCGGAGCTTCCCTGTTGCTAGCTGCGATTTTTCCCATATCGTTCGCTCTTGCCCATCAAGCCCGACCTACAACGAGGCTTTCGAAATCTTCAACCGGCATGGGCTTGTAGAAATAGAAGCCCTGCATCTCAGAGCAGCCCTGACCCTGGAGGAAACGCGCCTGCTCCTCGGTCTCCACACCCTCGGCGATCAGGCTCATCCCAAGGTCTTCCACCAGCTGAATCATATGGCTCACGATGATACGGCCCTTCTCCGGGTCGCCGGTCTCAGTGAGGAAGTGCATATCCAGTTTGATGCGGTCAACCGGTACTTCCTTGAGCATGTGCAGCGACGAGTAACCGCTGCCGAAGTCGTCCATCTCTACCTTGAAGCCGAGTTCCTGCAACTTGACCGTGGTTTCGATCAAAAGCGCCGGATCCTCCACGTACGCGGTTTCGGTGACTTCGATGCGCAGTTGGTCGGCAGTCAGATCGTATTTCTTGATCAGATCCTTGAAGTATCCGACGATATCCTCGCCGTCCCTGATGTCGCAGCGCGACAAGTTGACCGCGATGGAAAGATGCGAACCCTGCTCGTTCCAGCGATGCAGATCCTGACAGACTTTTCGCCAAATAAAGCAATCCAGGTCGTAGATGAGACCGGTCTCCTCCAACACGGGGATGAATTCGGAAGGACGCAGCCACCCCAGTTTGCCATGATCCCAGCGGCACAAAGCCTCGGCACCGATGACCTCGCCCGTGTCGTTGTTCATCTGAGGCTGGTACCAAACCCGCAGCTCTTCGGCCTCGATGGCCAAAGGCAGATGGCTCACGAGGTCAGCGACGCGCTTTCCGCGCTCCCACTGCTCCCAGTTGTAGAACTCATAGCCATCCTTGAGGGTATCCCGGACCCGTTTTTCCGCCACGCGCGCGCAATCAAGCATGTGATCGACGTCGATTTTGACGTAATCCTCGGGCATCAGCACATAGATGCCGCTGCAAACTTGGACGCGCATCTCCTTGCCGCGGTCGACGAAGTAGTTCCGCAAGGGGCCGAACACCTTGCTTGCATCCTCGAGCATCTGCGTTTCCCCGTCGGCGCGACGCAGCACAGAGAAATGATCGGCTTCTATGCGGCCGATTGCCTCATCCTCCGAAAACGTCGCCAAGGATGCACTGACCCAGAAGCGCAGAAGCTCGTCGCCGGCTTGCATGCCTTGGCTATCGTTTATATATTTGAAGTTCCTTATGTTGTTGTAGGAAAGCAGATACGGAACGTCCGGATGGGTGCGCAGGATCTCTTCCACGCGTTTGCGAAAACCGTTGAGGCTGTATGCGCCGGTCAGCGGGTCATGGTCGATCAGCTGGCGCAATTTCTCTTCCTGTTCCTTGCGAATCGCACGCGCCCTTTGCACGCCGATGACGATTATCGCGACGAACAGCAGCCCGACCAGAAGCATGACCAGCCCGTATT